>CAZYYB010000028.1:4440-32210 GCA_964651515.1 uncultured Fibrobacteraceae bacterium | reverse complement strand
AACATCCGTCGGTCAAATATGCGGCTTAACCATGTTTAATTGCCGGAGTAATAATAAGGCATTCAGCTGGACAAATCGATAGTTACTGCCCTCAAGATCTTTTCTGGCCGTTATTTCCTTTTCATGGATCAAATCAAGCACTGTCCGCATTAATCGGAGTGATTGTTCTTTGGTGAGTTTGCGGCTATGCGCCTCACTTCGGGACGCTCAGAAATGTCCCGTTTTTAGTTGAAACTGACAGAGTCTCCTAAGGCTATAAATTACGCTGCGCAACTCACCGTGTCAAACCTTTTCCGCCACCGCGCTATGGCAGTCCTGGTCCTGGCAATGAACCGGTACCCTCTGATTTTCCTGAACCCCCTTTCACTGGAGAGCAGTACGGTTCCCAGCCAACGCCGACTCATTGCCGATGACCGGTATCGTCGGATGTTTTTCTCATAGAACCGAACGCCGGAGAACAAGCCTTCAATCGCGTTCGTGGTACGCAAGGAGCACCGGAGAGCGAAGGGAACCTCAAGGAGATGGAGCAGCAGAAGCTCCTCCATTCCTTCCTTGAGTGATTCGGCGGCGGAGCCATTGATGGATTTCAACCACCGGTGCAGCGCACTCAGCTCTCGTTGTGCGTCCTCCCGGCAGGGCTCCGAGATTCCATGGCAGGGATAATAGCCACGATTCCGGATGGGTAAAAAAAATCAACATCAATAAAATCGAGTGTAATAATACTTCCTTGAACAGCTTTATTCATCATTTCACCGCCGCCAGCGCCTTCACATAATCCGGCTCCTGCGTGATCTCCGGCACCTGCTCGGTGTAAAGAATGGTCCCATCCGGGCCGATGACCGCGATGGCGCGGGACAGCAGCCCCCGCAGCGCTCCGTCCACGATGGCCACGCCGTAGACCGTGCCGAATGCCGGGTTCCGGAAGGTCGAGAGCGGAATCACCCGGTCGAGCCCTTCCGCGCCGCAGAACCGCTGCTGCGCAAACGGCAGGTCGGCCGATATGCACAGGACGACGGTAGTGTCCGTCCCCGAGGCTTCGGCGTTGAACCGCCGCACCGACGCGGCGCAGACGCCGGTGTCGATGCTCGGGAAGATGTTCAGGATGATTTTCTTCCCGCGGTACTCCCCGAGGCCGACCTCGGAGAGATCGGTTTTAGTCAGGGTAAAATCCGGTGCAAGTGAACCGATGCGCGGCAGGTCGCCCGTCGTCGTGATCGGGGTTCCCTTGAGGGTGATGCGTGCCATGGTAGATCCTCCCATTCGGCTGAGAAAAAGGAAAAAGGGAAAATGAGGATTAGTGCTATTTATATTATGAGAAGACGTTGAAAATATAGCAGAAGAGCGCTCACGAAGCAACCCTCATTTCACCGCAAGGGAGTGGCACCCGCCATGAAAAAGTTTTTCATTACGGCCTGCGCCGCGGCAGTGGTAACGATGCTTTTCACCGGCCTGCCGTTCGCCCAGGTTTCTCAGACCCCGCCCATGGGCTGGAACAGCTACGACAGCAAGAACTTTTCCGTGACCGAGGCCGAGGTAAAATCGACGGCCGACACGATGGCCGCAAAGTATGCGAAGTACGGCTGGCAGTATATCTGCGTCGACTGGTGCTGGTCGTTTCCGGGAATGGGTACCCAGGCCACGCCGGACCAGACCTTCTCCGGCGGCGCGCCGACGGCGGCCACCCGGCTGCATATGGACGCCTGGGGCCGCCTCATGCCGGACACGGTACGGCACCCCTCCTCGGTCGGCGGGGCCGGATTCGGGCCGCTCGCGGCGTACGTTCACGGCAAGGGGCTGAAGTTCGGGATCCACGTCATGCGCGGCATTCCGCGTCAGGCGGTGATGGCCAACACGCCTATTTACGGCTCGACCTATACCGCCGCAACCGCCGCGAGCCTGACCGATACCTGTTCCTGGCTCAATCAAATGTACGGGCTCAACTTCGGCAGCCCCGCGGCGCAGGCCTACCTCACCTCCATTCTGTCGCTCTATGCGTCGTGGGGGGTCGACTTCATCAAGATTGACGATATGCTGAACTCGCTGGTCACCCCCCGGACGACCTGGAAAACCTATGTCGAGGCCTACCGGGCGACCATCGACAGCAGCGGCAGGCCGATGGTCTTCAGCACCTCGCCGGGCGCCACGCCGATCGGCGACTCCGTCTTCTACGAAACCTATGCCAACCAGTGGCGCATGGCCGACGACCTCTGGGACAACTGGGCCAACGTCGACACCATGCTGAGCCACTTTGTCCAGTGGTACCGCTGCGCCGCGCCCGGTCACTTTCCGGACGCGGACATGATTCCCATCGGAAAACTCTCGGAACGCGGACCGAACGGCTCTCCCCGCTGGTCGAACCTCCCCCGCAACCAGCAGTATCTCCTCATGACCATGTGGTGCATCGGCCGCTCCCCGCTCATCTGGGGAGGCGACCTCGACTCCAACCGGCCCGCCGAAGACTCGCTCATGACCAACCCCGAGGTGATCGCGACAAATCAGAACGGCACGAACAGCCGTCCGCTCACCGCGACCGGCACCATGCTCGCATGGGCTTCGGACAATCCGGACACCGCCTATATCAAATGGGTCGCGCTGGTAAACAGATCGACCTCCTCCGTAACGCCCAATGTCGACCTGAACGCCCTCGGGGTGCCCAACTGCGTCGCGAGGAATCTCTGGACCCGGACCAACCTGACGGGAACCTTTGCCTCCGCCTTTTCGCAGACGATCGCGGCGCAGAGCGCGGGCCTCTACAAGCTGACCGCGCTGCCCGGAGTCCCGGTACTCTCTTCTCCGACAAACAGCGCCACGTTGCAGCCGGTCTCCCCGAGCCTCTCCTGGGGGACGGCGACCTTCGCCGCCGCCTACGGCGTGGAGGTTTCGACGAGTTCGACCTTCGGCACGACGGTATTCAGCCAGGCCGGCCTGACTTCCCCGACGGCCGTCGTTGCCGGACTCTCCTCCTCGCGGCTCTATTACTGGCAGGTAAACGCCTCGAATGTGGGCGGCGGCGGCGCCTGGTCGGCGGCATGGAGTTTCGGCACGGGGACGGGAACCTCCGTCCTGACCGGTGCGAAAGCGGCCGCCTCGACCGCCTTTTCGGTGAACGGCCAGACCCTGGCCTACTCGCTGCAGGGGCCCTGCCTCGTCGAGATGTCTTTCAGCGACCTTCTCGGGAAGACGGCG
Source organism: uncultured Fibrobacteraceae bacterium (assembly GCA_964651515.1). Classification (GTDB taxonomy): domain Bacteria; phylum Fibrobacterota; class Chitinivibrionia; order Chitinivibrionales; family Chitinispirillaceae; genus BOG-1184. Next base: position 29,024 of record CAZYYB010000028.1, on the reverse strand, counting down.
CTCGCGATCAACCGGATGCAATCCGCCGGTCGCTATACGGTCGACCTTAAAGGGACCCTTGCCGCGGGACAGTATATCGTCCATTTCAGGGCGGCGGGAGTTGAAAGGAGGGCGCTGGTCGTCATTGCCCGGTAGCGACGCCGGGGCCTCCCCGACGAAGCATGGCGGGGAGGTGAAATATCGCATGCCCGGAGGGCGTAATTTTTGAAGAGGGGGGAGATGCTGATAGCCCTTCCCGATTGCAGTATGCTTGATCCCTGACGAAAGGAGCCTGCATCATGAGAGCGATCGGAAATGGAGTGCTCGCCGCAGCAATAGTGGCGACAGGCGTTTTTTTCATGGCGAGTGGGGAGACGCAGCCGAAAAAAAGCCTGTATGAAAACGATCAGGTCATCCATACCTTGCTCGTCCTGGACAGGAATGCCCTGGAGAATGCGAAGGTTTTGATCCACGACCTGGTGACAAAGGGAGTTATTCACCTTAAAACGGCCGCCTTTCATTCGAGTGAAATACTCCGGAGCCTCAACGCTTCGGAGGGGTATCTGGCCGAACTCGAAAATTCGACCGACATCGCCCTGGATGAAATGCAGCTACGCTACCTTGCCGGGCTGCACCGGCACTATCTCAATGCCATTGCGGAGCAGAAGGAGCTGGACGTGGAACTCGCCCGGGCAAACCCCAAACGGGAGGTCATCCGGATGAAAACCCTGCACATCTATGCGGAGGTGAAGAAGGCCGAACGGGAGCAGCTCCAGATGGACAGTGCCTCCGGCATCAGCGAGCCTGAAGCGCCGGAAGGGGAAAGGTAGGGAGCGATCCTAGAAGAAATTGGCAACGTATCGTTTGATGAACATCGTGTCGCCGGGGGAGCAGGAGCGGGATATTTGTGGGAGTCCGCCGACGATTGAAACGCGAGTGGTCATCCAGCTTCCCTTTTTAAAGCGGCCGATGGGTTTCCGCGCAACGGCAGTATAGTTGCCGGCGTCCTCGCTAACAAAGGAGAAGTATTCGCTCGAACCGGTGAGGGAGGGGCTCGACAGGCTGTCGAGCGGAGCGATGGTGTTGTTCCGCGCGAAATAGGCGAGTTCCGCGGCCTCGAAAACATTCAGCGTATTGACGCCGTCGTCGCGCATTTTACTCTTGGTAAATCCCTCCATGACCTTTGGAATGCCGATGACGAGTAACAGGGAGATGATGCCCAGGAGCACCACCATTTCCACCAGGGTCATTCCACGCTGAAATTTCATGAATCCCGCCTCCGATTATTCTCCATGTAACGGCGGCTCCGCCCGAGCCCGGCATAAAAATAACCCTTCGCCTCTCCCGGTGAGCCATCTTATCCGCCATTGCCCCCCGGCGGTACCCTGCTGAATTCGACGAGCGACTCGATATAGGCCGCGGGGTTACCGATGTCGAACCGGCGTCCCCTGACGACGCAGCCGTAAACACCCTCCTCCCTGCAGAGCCGGTCGAGGCAGGAGGTCAGCTGGAATTCGCCGCGTTCGCGGAGGTTTTTTTCGATAGCGGACCCGAGGTACCCGAATATCGCCGGCGAAAGCACATACTCCCCGAAGGCGGCAAGAAAAGTATCGTTGCCGAGCCCCTCGATCAAAAGGCGCCGCCGGGCGTATTCGACGGCGGGCTTTTCGATGCATCCGGTGATGGTCAACAGGTCGCCCTCCCCGCCCCGCACCGCCGAAACGCAGCCGAAGCGGTGCACCTCCCCGCCCGGCGTCGGGGCAAGGGCGACGACGCTCCGGTGGACCGACTCAAAGGCGTCGACCACCTGCCTGCTGCAGGAGGTGCCGTCGGATGATGCGTAGAGGTGGTCGCCCAGAAGGAGCAGAAACGGCTCGTCGCCGACCCAGGATCGCGCGCAGAAAACCGCATGGCCGAAACCGTCCTGCACCTCCTGCGGAAGGATGGTGACGCGACGGCCGATCTCGATCAGGTAGTCGGAATAACGCCGGCTCTCCTCGGATAATTTGGTGAACCATTCGATGTGCGGGGGGGAATGGAAGAGCTCCTCGAAGAGCTCGCGATCCCGGCTCTGCACCAGGATGCACACCTCATCCACCCCGGCCGCGACCGCCTCCTCGACTATGGCGAAAATAACCGGTTTGGCCCTGCCGCTTCCGTCGATAACCGGAAAAAGCTCCTTCTTTACCGCCCTGGTGGCGGGAAAGAGCCGGGTGCCGAATCCGGCCGCGGGGATGACCGCCTTGCGAACGAGTTTTGCCGGGCGCACGGACGGTTCAGGAGCGCTCATGCCGCGCTCTCCCCCCATCGCGGCACCCGCCGGAGTTACGGATGCATTCGGGAACGAAGGGATTCATGAGGGGTGCGAACCTCCCGGGAAAAATCGGGTGAAGCGGAATGTCGAAACGACTATAATATAAATTACAATCGCCTTCATTCCGGTTCATGAACCTCAGTGCCACCCGGCGAGGATCGATCGCTTCAACCCATGTTCGATGAAACATTCATATTGCGCATTCCCGCGATTCTCCTGGCGCTGACCATTCATGAGTGCGCGCATGGAGTGGTCGCCCTCCATTTCGGCGATACGACCGCACGGGATGCGGGGCGTCTGACCCTGAACCCCTTTGCCCACCTCGATATTTTCGGTACCATCATGCTCCTGGTCGGTCCGTTCGGCTGGGCAAAACCGGTACCGGTCAATGCCTATAACCTGGCTCGCCCCAAGCGGGATATCCTGTTGGTGAGCCTGGCGGGACCGGTATCAAATATCCTTTCGGCCATCGCGGCGGGGTATGTGCTCCGGATCATCGCCGCCTGCGGCCCCGCTGCCCTCCATGATCGGTATATTTTCAACTTTTTCAACATTTTCATCATCCTCAATATCGGGCTCGCCTTCTTCAATTTTATTCCGGTGCCGCCGCTCGATGGATCAAAAATCCTGGCGAGTCTGCTGCCGAATCATCTTATCCCCTTCTATTTTGAGAAGTTGCGTTTTCTTCCCTTTGTTTTTATGGCCATGCTGGCCCTCGAATGGGGACTTCATATTCCCCTTTTTTCGACGATCATGGACCCGCTTTTCAAGCCCTTTGCCTCGCTCTGCTATTTTATTATCGGACCGCTCCCGGGGTAGCCGGAGCGGCCATGCCGAGCCGTCCGGCCGGATCGCCGCGAAGGGGGTGGCGCGGTTTCGGTCGTTTTGCCGCCGCCCGGCATGGAGGAGAGTGCAAAAAGCGTGCGCCGATCGCCGGCGGGATCGGGTCGTTTTTTATAGTTCCTTGCCCGCAATTTTCAGCGCCAATTATTTTTGGATACGATTTTGCCCTTAACGGGGCCCATAACTCAGTCGGTCAGAGTAGCGGACTCATAATCCGTTAGTCCTAGGTTCGAGCCCTAGTGGGCCCATTTTTCAGGCAATACGGGAGGTAATTTTGCAGCCTTCGCGGGTATGCGGGCACACCATTCCGGGCGTTACTACTCAGATTCCATAAGAGCACTTCCGAAGAGGGGAGTGCTCTTTTTATTATAAACGGAAGTTCGATATCACTACTTGATCCTGCTGTGGAGGAATTATGCTTCGCGATATAGAATACTTGATGCAACTGCAGGAAATCGATGTGCGGATTCATGAGCAGGAGCTTGCTAAGAAGCAATTGCCGTCGACCGTAGCGGAGCTCCAGAAAATTGTCGACGCCGCCGGAAGAACGATGGAAACCGCCCAGGCGCGGTCGACGAGCGCCGAACAGGAGCTCATCACCCTCGAAGATCACATGGTAAAGGCCCAGGAGAACCTGGTGAAGAGCCAGGAACGGCTGAATTCGATTAAAACCAATCGCGAATACGATGCGGTCCACGCGGAGATCGAGGCGCAGAAGGGGATCATCCACTCTTCCGAAACACGGAAAAAGAAAATTGTCGAGGAGATCGATCGCCAGAAGGCGGCGGCCCAGGCCGCGGTAGAGGTCTTCGAGCAGGTCAGGTCGGAAAATGAACCTAAAATTGCGGAGCTTTCGGCAACGATCGCCTCGATCGATTCGGTGATCGCTGAAATCGAAAAGGAACGCGAGGCGATCACCCCGCTCCTCACGAAGTCGGTTATAAGGACTTATGACCTGATACGGACCCGCCGCAACCACGGACGGGTGCTGAGCGAAGTCTCGTCGGCCCGAACCTGCACGGTGTGCTACAAGGTGCTCGAACCGCACCTGGTGAGCGATATCAAACGCTCAACCAAGCTCATTCTCTGTCAGAACTGCGGATCGATCTTCGTCTGGTCCGATAAAGAGTAGGCGCTCCTCCCGGATTTGCCGCCGAAACGGAGTCACTCCCGATCGGGGGGGCCGGGTCGGCCGCCGCACCACGCCATTATGCATAACTTTACCCTCTATCGCCGGATGATGCGGTACGCGCTGGCGTACTGGCCGCTCCTCATCCTGTCGATCGTCCTCTCGTTTTTAGTGGTCAACTTCGAGGCCATATCGCTCTGGTTCGGGGCGTCGCTGGCCAACATGCTGTTCCATCCCGTCGACGCGCTTCCCCTGAAGCCGGTTTTTTCGCTCCATACGATCAACGATACGCTGAAATACTGGACCTACCGCCTGATCCTGCGGCCGAGTCCGCTCGACTCCCTCAAGGTGGTCTGCACGCTCATGGCCTCCGCGTTCTTCCTCAAGAACGTGCTGACCTTCCTGAAGTCGGTCGTCATGGCGCAACTCAACCTCGCCATCGTGCGGGACATGCGCAACCAGCTCTTCGGGCACGCACTCAAGCTGCCGGTGACCTACTACGACCGTGAACGTTCGGGCAACATTATATCGCTCGTTGTCAACGATATCGCGGCCATCAACGAATCCATGACCTCCACCTTCGACAAGCTGTTCACCGAACCCATCCGCGTCGTCTTCTTCATCGGGATGCTGTTCGCCGTCAACGTGAAGCTGACGCTCGCTATTTTCATCATCTTCCCGGTGCTCGGCCTGGTCATCGCGGTCGTCGGGCAGTCGGTTCGCCGCCGCAGCAAGCGCATGCTGGAGTCGCTCTCCGGCCTGCTCTCCATCCTGCACGAAACCGTGGGCGGCATCCGGGCCGTAAAGATGTTCAACATGGACGGTTTCGAAACCGGAAGGTTCGTCAAAGAGAACGACCTTTTCGTCCACCGGTCATTCCGCGCCAACACCATCTCGTCCATTTCGAGCCCGCTCACCGAGGTGCTGGGGGTCGTGGTCGTCATCCTGCTCCTCTGGTACGGCGGCCAGGAGGTCCTGAAAACCTCCCACCAGGGCGGCGTCGCCGGATTCCATGCCGAAGACTTCATCCGCTTCCTGATCTTCCTCTTTTCCACGTTCACGCCGCTGAAGAACCTGTCGTCGGTCAACAACTCGCTGCAACGCGGCTTCGCGGCGGCGGAGCGGGTCTTTACCATCGTCGATTCGCCTCCCGAATCGCTCCGGCCCCTGAGCCCCGGGGCCGTCCCGGAGTTCAACGACGAAATCACCCTCTCGAAAGTCCATTTCACCTATCCGGGGTGCGAGGAGGAGGTGCTGCGGGACGTCAGCTTCTCGCTCAAGAAGGGATCGATCATCGCCCTGGTCGGGTCGAGCGGGAGCGGCAAGAGCACGCTGCTCGATCTCCTGCCGCGATTCTACCCGGTGACAAGCGGCACCATCGCGATCGACGGCCGCGACACCCGGGAGCTCGATCTCGCCGGGCTCAGGAGCCTCTTCGGGATCGTGGCGCAGGAGACCTTCCTCTTCAACGATTCGATCCGGAAAAATATCGCCTACGGTCGGACCGAGGCGGATGAGGATCGGATCATCGCGGCGGCGAAGGCCGCCCATGCCTGGGAGTTTATCGAACGGATGCCCGACGGGCTCGACACCACGATCGGCGACCGTGGGGTCATGCTGTCGGGGGGGCAGCGTCAGCGTCTCGCCATTGCGCGGGCTCTCCTGCGCAATCCGCCGGTACTCATTCTCGATGAGGCGACCAGCTCGCTCGACACGGAATCCGAGCGGCTCGTGCAGGAGGCCATCAATCGTCTCGTCCAGGACCGCACCGTGCTCGTCGTGGCCCACCGTCTTTCAACCATCCGCCATGCCGATCGTATCCTCGTGCTCGATAAGGGGTCCATCATCGAACAGGGCACCCATGAGGAGCTTTTGAAGAGCAACCGGCGGTATAAATACCTGTATGATATTCAATTCGCCAATGCGGCAAGCTGACCACGGCGGTATCGGCCCTGCCGGCCCGGCGCCGGTGAGGCTTTCCGCACGGTCGCACTTCTGGGTTCTTGTTGCGGTCCTGGCGATATTTTCCGGCTGCTCTCCGCGGATGGCAATACGGGCGCCCGACGGGATCGCGAAAGCGCCGCGATCGGTCGGCGCCGACGATTCGCTGCAATACCGGATCGTCTTCGCGGACAAGGGTGCCCGCGACCGGTTTGCCGGTGCCGTCGACCGCTTCTGCAGCGACCAGCATCTCGCCCTTCAGCGCCTCGACTCCTCGGGCAGGCGGGTCCGGATTGCCGGCGAGGGGAGCGGAACGCCCCCGGCCGCGCCCGGTCATCCGGCGGCGGCCGCGCCGAAAAAGTCCGCTCCCGCGGCGCGGCAGTGCATTGCCGCCGATTCGGGACACCCCTTCACCGGGGGCACGCTCCGGCTGTACTATCCGCGTTCCACGCTGGAATACCCCTTTTCCGGGCTTGTCGAACGGTGCCCTTTTCCTGAAAGAACCGGTCCGGACTCGCTCCGGGGCTTCTTCACCGTCCAGTCGGTTTCTCCTCTGTCGGTCACGCTGAAGATGTCCGGGAAGACCGTCAACGCCGACGGCAGGCCGGTGAACGCCCTCGACATCGTGGACCAGTGGACGCGATTCGTCCGCGAGCACCCGGCCGAGGGGCTTGCGCTCTTTCGTTCCTGCGACGGCATCATGGATTTCATAAACGGCCGCGAAGCCGTGGTGCGGGGGCTCGTACCGGTCGACAATGCGACGATCCGGCTGCGGCTCGCCTTTCCGGACGGCCAGGCGCTTGACCGGCTCCGCAGCTGCCGGGCCCTGCCCGCATCGCTCCGGGTCGGCTCCTACGCACGCCGGTCGACCGGTGAGGGCGGCGATACCCTCGCCTCGAACCGCCTGACCGCCGGCACACACCCTCTTGTAAACTCTGTCGTCGTCAGGCGCGGCGGCGACGTCAATCCGCTGCTCTCGTTTTCGCTTGGCCGCTACGACGCCGTCGCCCTGTGGAGCACGTCGGATCTCGAGTATGCCCGCCGCACCCTCCTTAAAAACGGCGCCGCCTGTTCGCCCCTCGGCAGCGACCGGTATTTCCTGGCCTGCCGCCTCCCCGATTCGTCGAGCCGCGCCTTTATCCGTTCAATCGTCGCCCCCGCGTCGCTTCTGAAGGACGCGGTCAAGGCCGAGGGGTCGCCGATTGCCGCCGTGGAAAGCGACGCAACGGCGCCGGTCGTCCCGTTGAACGCCACCGACGTTTCGCACCCCCTCCCCGTCGCCGGCCCGCTCAAAATCTGGTGCCGCCAGGACGACGCGATTTCCCGGATCATCGCCGACAAGCTCCTGGTCTCCTGCGTCCGCGCCGGGGTGCAGGGGAAGGTCGTGCCCCTGGAACCGCGCGACTACGAATCCATGCTCGTGAGCGGGGAGGGGTGCATCGTCGCCTGGACCGGCGAAGGGGTCCTGACCGACCGGAGCGAACGGCTCCGGCTTTCCTCGGCGTATTTCAACGACATGGCCGATGAGTCGGTCCGGCTCCGGGAGAACCGGGAGATCCCGCTCTTTACCGCAAACTGGTACCTGCTTACCGGCGGCCGGCTCGGGGTGGCGGGAGGGAAAATTCCGGGCATCTATGTGAAGCCGGATTCCAATGCGGAGCAGAAATAGCCGTGCGACGCGTCCGCAGCATCTTCGTTTTGTCGCTGCTCCTCATCGTGGCCGGGATTGCGTTGACACTGGAAAACGTGGGGATCATCGTCGGAGCCAGCAAATTATGGCCTGTTTTCCTGCTGATCCTGGGCGGCGGCTTCATCGTCCTGTTTCTCGACCACCGGCGGCGGGAGCCGTCACTCGTCTTCCTCGGAACGACGAACATACTCCTTGGTCTCTTCTTTTTCTATTTTAATTTTACAACCTGGTCACACATGGCGACCATGTGGCCGATCTTCCTGGGAATCGCCGGGGCGGGATTCTTTGCTATGTATCTTGCCGGCAGACATCCTCCCTTCCTGTTTCTCGCGGTGGCGCTGGTCATGCTCGCCGCTGTATTTTACATGGTATTCGGCATCTCCCTCCAACTGTGGCCGCTTTCACTCGTAGCGTTCGGAGCGAGTCTCCTGCTCGCAGATCATTATTACCGCTAATAACCGTGGGGTACTGCAATGGATAAGAAGAAAATCATTTTCGTGGAACCTTCGGGCGCGCCGTCGAACGTTTTCGCCAAATTCATGACCATTCCGCTGCTCGGGCCGCTCTACCTGGCCACGTACGCCCGGAAAGCGGGTCACGACGCGATCGTCTTCAATGAAAACATCATGAAGCGGCCCATCGGTGCGGCGGAAATGGCCGAGGCGGATATCCTCTGCCTGAGCTGCCTGACCTCGACGATCAACCGCGGGAAGACCATCGCCGCGGAGTACAAGGCCGCCCGCGCCGCCGCCGGCAAGCCCGGCCATACCATGGTCGGCGGCATCCATGCCAGCATGATGCCGGAGGATGTGACGGACGACTTCGATCAGGTGATCATCGGCGAGGCGGAAAACGTTTTCCTGGATTGCATCGAGGGGCGTATTACCGATCACCTCGTGCACGGCACCCCGGTCGAGGATCTCAACAGCCTGCCGATTCCCGACTTTTCCACGCTGCTCGATCCGCGCCGGCGCACCGTCATGCCGATCCTGACCTCCCGGGGCTGTCCCTACGATTGCAGCTTCTGCTCGGTTACCGAGATGTTCGGCCAGAGCTACCGCTTCCAGAGCCCGGAGCGGGTGATGGAGGAGCTCTTGACCCATACGAGTGACGGGACGAAATGGATCTTTTTCGTGGATGACCACTTTGCCGCGAATTTCAACCGCACCGACAAGCTGCTCGACCTCATGCTCGAACACAAGTTCAAGGTGCCCTGGAGCGCACAGGTGCGCACCGAAGTGACGAAAAACGATGCCTTCGTGGCCAAAATGCGGCTGGCCGGCTGCAAAATGGTCTATGTCGGGTTCGAGTCGGTCAATCCCGCCACGCTCGAGGACTTTAACAAAAGGCAGACGGTGGACGACATCCGCCGGTCGATCGAAGTGTTCCGTCGCCACAGCATCAGCATTCACGGCATGTTCATGCTGGGAAGCGATACCGATTCGGTCGAGGTCTTTGACGCAACGCGAAAGTTTTCCCGCAAGATGGGAATTGAATTCGCGCAATACACCATACTCACCCCCCTCCCGGGGACGAAATTGTTTCAGGAGTTCGAGCGGGAGGGTCGGCTCCTTCACCGCGACTGGACCCTGTATGACGGGCTGCACACCGTCCATTCCCCCCGTCTCATGACGCCCAGCGAACTGCAGGACGGCATGATCGATTGCTTCGATGATTTTTATAATTATTTCAACGCGGTCAACGATGCCCTCGAAGCGGCCGGCCGGACCATCGGCGCCCTGTTCCACTCCTTCCATAAGAAAACGTTCTTCCCGTCTTTTTACCCGACGTTCATGAAGATGGCCGGGCAGCATATCCTCCGGCAATTCGTCCGGAAAAACCAGACCTATCTCACCTATCTGCGGCAGCAGACCGTTTCGCGGTTGCAAAGGTCGCCGACCGCAAAAACAAAGGATGATGTATCCTGACGGCCTGAAACTGGCCCTTGTTTTTCCCCGTGTGAACTGCCGGAGCAGCGATCCGCCGCTCGGTCTGGCGTCGCTGTGCGGGTTTCTGCGCCGGCACTGTCCCGGCGTCGATGTCCGGATTTTTGACAGCTCGTTCGACCGCAGCTACTCCCGGATTCTCGATGAGATCGGCCGATTTTCCCCGGCTATTGCGGGTATCTTCATCGACACGGTCATGTTCGCGAATGCGGCCGGGCTCATCGCCTCGTTCCGCTATCTCGGCATCCCGGTCATCATTGCCGGAGGACCCCATGCCTCGATGCTGCCGGAGTCCCTCGAACGGGAGGCCGACGCCGTTTTCATCGGGGAAGCGGAGCGGTCGCTTGCACACTACCTGAACGCCTTCGGCACCGACGCCGTGGCCTGCACGCCCTCGGCCTGGATTACCCGCGACGGGCGGACGATCCGCAACAACGCCCCCGCCCTTCTCCCCGAGGAGGATCTGCCGACGCCCGATCGCGGTTCGCTCGATATGGAGCGCTACGCACGCTGCTTCCACTACCTCGACTCGGTCGGCACGCGCATCAGGGGAACGACCATGATGGCGTCGCGCGGATGCCCGTACCATTGCTCCTATTGTCAGCCTACCGTCGACCGGATGTTCGGCAAGTCGCTCCGCTACCGGTCGGTGGGGTCGGTCATCGAGGAGCTGCAGCGGCTTGCCGCCGATTACCGGCTCAGCGGGTTTTTCTTTCACGACGATACCTTCTTCGCCAACCTCGCCTGGATCAGCGCCTTCGTCGACCAACTGCGCAAAACGAAGCTCGCTATCGTCTGGGGGTGCAACAGCCGCGTCGACAGTCTTGACAAAGACATTATCATCCGCGCCCGGGAGAGCGGGCTGCGCGTCATCCATCTCGGCATCGAGAGCGTCGTCGACCGCATCGTCAACGGCATGTACCGCAAGCGCCTGCCCCTCGAAAAAATCAGCCGATGGATCGACTGGCTCGCCGCGAATCGCATAAATGCGCTGGGTTTTTTCATGATCGGCGGTCCCTCCGAAACCGAGGAGGAGATCCGCAAGACCATTCGCTTCGCCCGGTCGTCCCGTCTGGCGGAGGCGACCTTCAGCATTACGACGCCCATCCCCGGCACGGAGCTCCATGAATTCATAAAGAACAGCGCCGGGTATCTCCTGAGCGATGAATACCGCGACTATAACTATTATTCGCGCCGTGCTTTCGAGGGCAACAACGTTCCCATGAAAAAGCTGCACCGCATGCAGCTGCGGGCGCTCGTCGGCTTTTATCTCGCCCCCCGCCGCCTGCGCTATATCCTGCGGCATTTATTTTCCATCCAGGGGATCCGGAAGCTCCTGGTGAAGATGCAGCGGTATGTCTAGCCGCGCACCGGAGCGGGCCGGCAGCCCGGCGACTGAACGATGAAGATAGCTTTTATCAATCCTGCCCTCGGCGGCGATTTTTCCGCGATCGATATCGCGATCACGGTTCTCGCCTCCTGTTGCAACGCCCGCACCGATCACCGGGCGTCCATCATCGACCTCACCTTCCATCGCCGGAACTGGAAGGCCTGGCTCAGGAAAAAATTGCTCGAACAGGAGCCCGGGGCAATCGGCATATCGGTCAACACCCTGTACCTTCATTGGGTAAAGCTGTGCATGGGTGAGGCAAAAAAGCTGTTGCCGCACGTGCCGATCATCCTCGGCGGCTACCATGCCTCCATTTCGGCCGGCGAGACCATCGCCATTCCCGAAGCCGACATCGTGATTGCCGGGGACGCCGAAACGAGGCTTCCGGCGGTTCTCGACCGGTTGTCGGGCGGCCTCGACCTCGGCGACATAGCCGGCATTCGGGTCAAGCGGGCCGACGGCTCGATCTATGCGACCGGTGCCGGAACGTTTACCGAAGACTTTTCCGCCCTTCCCGCGCCCGACTACGACCTGTGGGAGGATCTTGACAAATATTTTTATTTCCTCGGCATGCTGTATGTGAACGGCACCCGGGGGTGTCCCTATACCTGCTCCTTCTGCGACGCCCACGGCATTACCGGACATGTCGCGGGACGCTACTACCGGCCCTGCGATCCCGTGCGGTACGCCCGGCAGCTGTCCGACTACTGGAACAGGTATAAGCACCGCGGGCTCCGGCTGTTCCAGATGTTCGACCAGGTGTTCACGATGAATGCGGCATGGCTCAAGGCGTTTACCGATGAGTATATCCGCCTCGGCCTGCACCGGGCGATAGGGTTTTCAGCGTTCAGCCGGATCGATCATCTCGACGACGGGAAACTCGCCATGCTCGCCGCGGCCGGGTGCCGGTTACTGCGGGTCGGCATCGAATCCGGGAACGATTACATCCGCAACGAGGTACTCAGGAAAAACCTGTCCTCCGACCGGATCCGTTCCATCGTGCGGAAGGCGCATGCGCTCGGCATCCATTTCACCGCCTTCTACATCATCGGCGCTCCCGGCGAAACCGGAGCAACGATCAACGAAACCATCCGCTTCGCGCGGGATATCGATGCCGGGCGGAGCGCCTTTTTCATTTACAAGCCGTTTACCGAAGAGGGCCGGCGCCAGATCGAGGAATTCGGCGGATCGATTGACGAGAAGCGGTGGCGCCGGGCGGATAACATCACCTTCGACGCGGTGGTCCGCCTCAGGGGGGTATCGCCGCGGCGGATCGAATGGTACCAGAAAAAGGCGTACTTTTTCACCTTCGGGAAACGGCTGCTCAGGATGCTTCGCGCAAAGGGCCTCCGCTATTTTTTTGAACTGGCGCTCTATCTGGTCCGGGGGATGTACTACGGGCTGAGCCCCGGCTACCTGATGGTCTACTACCATATTTACGGCTACGATAACGTCGACCGGTAGTCCGTGCGCGCGCCTCCTTCCGCATCGGGCCGATCCATGGTATACTCTTGATCGGCCCGAAGGAGGCCCGAAAACGAACATCGCCTTCCTGAACCAGAACTATCTCATCCAGCGTGAAGCGGTTTCGGCCCTGCGGCGTCTCCCCGATGCCCGGGTCGTGGCGATCGACGTCGCCGCGCACCCGACGGCGCAGCAGGCCGAGGCGGTCGGCGCCGTTCTCGAACGGGAACGGTGCGCAGCGGTTCTGACGATCAACGAATGGGGAACCGATACGGCCGGCCGCTTCGGCGATTGCTGCGCGGCGCGGAAGATCCTGCACCTTAACTGGTGCGTCGACGACCCGTTCTATGAGGAGATCATCCTCACGAAAAAATACCGCCCCTCCTCCCTGCGGTTCGATTTCGTCTCGGACAAGGGGTACGTGCAGCCGATGCGCGAGCGGGGCTACCGGGTGTTTTTCCTCCCCCTCGGTACCGATCCGGCCCTGTTCCATCCCGCCGCTCCGCCGCAGGCCGCCTGCGGGTACGACCTCGTTTTCGTCGGCAACTCCTACCTGCGCCAGATGGACGAGATGCTCGCCCTGGCTCCCGGATTCGTCGATTCCCTCGCTCCCTTTCTCGGCGATATAATACGCGGGTATCTCGATAACGTCGGCTACGACGTCGAAGGCCGCATCGCGGACAAGCTGCGGGAAATTCCGCTTCCGCGGGAACTTTCCTATGAAAAGGCCTGCTATATCGCGAAGCATGCGGCCGGATACTTCGGCAGGAAACGGATCGTTACCGCGCTCGCCGCCCGGTATCCCCGCTTTACGGTGTTCGGCGATGCCGGCTGGCTGCGGGCCCTTCCCGCCGAGAGGACCGGGAGGGCCGGCTATTACGACTCCCTCGCCGATGTCTATCGGAAAGCTAAAATCGCCGTCGATATCAATCGCATCGTCATTCGTAACGGTTTCACCCAGCGGCCCTTCGACATCCTGGCAAGCGGCGGCTTCGTCCTGACCGGCGCGAAGCCGGTCGTCGGCGACTATTTTTCCGCAGGCGGTCCCAACCAGGATATTGCGGTATATCACCGCGAGAAGGAGCTCTTCGAGAGCATCGACTACTATCTGTCGCACGACGGGGAGCGGCGCGCAATTGCGGAGCGGGGCAGGCGCACGGTGCTTGCCGCCCATACCTACGATCATCGCGTCGCCCATATGTTCCTCCTTATTTCCCAAGAGCTTGCAGTGATGTCCGGCTGAACGTCGCAAGCGTTTTGCGCTGGCCCGCATTATATTTTACACCATGCCGACCTCACCGCCCCGGTGATCGTCCGGCCGCGCCGCCGCCGGCGCCCCATTCAATCAACGAGGAGGAGACCAGTATGAGACCCGTGCGCGTCCTGGGGGCAGCCGTCCTGCTGTCCGCAATCTTCGTTTCAACCTGCCCCGCCCAGTCCATGACACTCAAACCGGTGTACTTTTTTGCCGCCGGCACCAATAAAATCGGCCAGGCATCCTACTGGTCGATCTACCTGGGCAACCCGCCATGTTCGCTCGACCGGAAGTATCCCGGAGAGCCCATGAGGAGGATCGCTACCGGCATCGACCTGCACCTCTTGTCGAACGGGTATGTCAGCGGCCAGGGCTATTCCGATAAAGGAAGGATCGATTGCTCGCCGGTCATGAAGATAAAAATCGATTCCACGCTGCGCGACATCATCGTCGACAGTATCGACTGCATCTACGATGGCGGCAGGAAGGTCCGGACCACCGCGGGCGTCACCGGGGAGTTCGTCATCGATATCGAGGGAAACCGGGTGTCGCCGGACCAGTTCACGATGACGGAGCTGAAGTTGACCGGAGACAGTACCGATAAGCAGCTCAAGCGTAACGGCGACGACATCACGGTCGATGCGTTGGCTTTTTCCAAAGACGGCATCGCCTGGGCGCTCAAAACCATGGCCGCCGAGGCGAAGGCCGACTCCGCGAAGGCCGATGCCGCAAAGATCGACTCCACCAAGGGCGCCGCCCGCTGAACGCTCCCGGCCGTACCGGCACCCCGGTCGTCGTCGTCTGCGCGATCATCGAACGGGGCGCTGCCTTCCTGGCGGCCCGGCGGGGAGCCGCGCAGTCGAACGCGGGCCTCTGGGAGTTTCCCGGCGGCAAGGTCCATCCGGGAGAAGCCTCCGCCGCGGCCCTCGTGCGGGAGCTTCGCGAGGAGCTCGGGATCGAGGCCACGGTGGGCAGGGCGCTGCCGGCGGTACGCCACGTTTACCCGTGGGTGACCATCGAGCTGCTGCCGTTTGTCTGTTCGACCGCCGCGGGCGAGCCCGGGCCGCGCGAGCATGCCGAAGTGCGGTGGGTCACGGCCCGCGAAGCGCGACCGCTTCCCTGGTCGCCGGCCGACATTCCGGTTCTGGAAAATTATCTCGCCCTGAAGGGGATTTGATTCCGCTCCCTTATCCTTTCCTTGTTTTCCCGCCCCCATTTTCTTATATTTGCTCAGTTGAACCTTCCGACCCGCTTTCGATCACCATCGACCCGAGGAACCGTCTTCATGAAACCAAGCAATCGGTGCAGTCTGATTCCCGCACTTTCGATACTCCTGCTCCTGGGTACCCGGGCCGCGTTCCCGATCACCCACCAGTTCGTCGCCCTCGACGAAGGGCTGGAGAACCTTCTGTACGTCAACCAGAACGATACGACGAAGAACTGGCTGGTTTCCTACAGCAGCGTCTATCCCGCGCGCGACCTGCAACTGGTCGGCAACAACCGCATCCTCCTCGCGCACAACTTCGGGTACACGGAGTACAACCTCACCACCGGCGCCATCATGCGGCAGCTCATGACCTACGACAGCGTGACCTCGGTCAGGCGTCTCCCGAACGGCCAGACCCTCCTCTTCGGCATCCAGCCCGCCGGGAAGGGGATCTACATGGTGAAACTCGATTCAAACAACGTGCAGCTCGGCAAGACGGTCGTTTTTCCGGGGAACTACGTCCGGCTGGTGCGCCAGACGAATCAGGGGACCGTCCTCATGGCCTGCAACGACTCCGTCTTCGAAGCCGACACGAACACCACCTCCGCCACCGGCGCCTATATCTGGAAGAAGAAGATCACCTGGACCGGTCCCCTGAGCGTTGCCGGCGAAACCATGCACATGTGGAAGGTGGTGCGCCTCGATAACGGCCATATCTTCCTGTCGGGCGGGTACGCCGCCTTCATGGCCGAGGTCGATAGTTCGGGCAAATTCATCGACACGATCGGGGAGGCGCCCCAGCCGGCGGGCGTGGGTCCCTTCTTCTATGCGATGTTCCAGCGGTTTACCAACGGCCATACCGTGGTGGCGAACTGGCAGGGTCACGGCCCCGGCGGCGACACCGCGGGCAAGGTGCACGAACTCATCGAATTCGATTCGACCAAAGCCATCGTCTGGACATGGGACGATCCCGCCCTCATCTCGTCGCTCCAGGAGGTGCTCGTCCTCGACAGCCTCAACACGAACCTTCTCTACGACGATCGCGACGGATATATGAAACCTCTGACCTCAACGACCTCGGTCATCCCGCCCGCGCTCAACCGATCGCCGGCTTCGGCGGGCGGCGGCCTTTCGCTCACCCCGGACGGCAGGCTCCAGCTCTTCGATCTTCTCGGGAGGTCCGCTTCCCCGGCGCAATGGACAGGCGGTAAACCCGCCGACGTCGGCGCGGGCATCTATATCCTGAAAAGCAGCGCGGGGTCCTGGCAGTACCGGCAGTTGCGCAACTAGAAAATCACCGGCTTGATGATCCGTTCGCTCTCAAACGCCCGACCGGCAAGCCAGGCGAACAGGATGCCGATCGCGGTCATGGCGGCGGCAACGGCGAACAGCGAGAGGGGACGGGTCAGCGAGACCGCGACATAGCCCGTCATGATCGCGCCGAGCAGGAGAAGGTTGACGAAGTGAAGGAGCCGCGGGTTCGGGAGCCAGACCGAAAAGCAGGCGCTGCTCGCCGCGTTCAGGAACGTCGCGCCGGCATAGATCGCCACGTAGGTCCACTGGAAATAGAATACACGGACAGTCTCCGGCGGCGCAATGAACCGCCGGAGAACCGAGGCGGTGACGACGCAGGCGGCGCCGACCGCAAGGGTCATGGCGATCACAAAAACCATCTTTCCCCACAGGATCGCCCTTCGCGACAGCCCGGAGGTCAAGAGTATTTCGAGCGAGCCGCTCATGCGCTCGGAAACAAAGACGGTGGTGGAGAAATTGGCCGCGATGATCACCGAAAAAAAGACGAGCCAGAGCGGCGACCCGATGGAGCCGCCGTGGTCCATGGTGGCGAGCAGCATGCCCCACCCGGCGACGAGGAACAGGTAGATAAAAAACACGCTCCGGTCGCTGCACACGAAGTTCAGCCACTCTTTACGCAGGACGAGCAGGCACTGGTTCATCGTTTCGCCTCCCGGCGCGACTCGTCCGCCGCCCGCCGGCGGTATTCGTTCCTGATGGTCGTGCCGAAATCCTGCGTCACCGGGGCGACCCCGTGTATCGCGCACCCTTCGCCCGCAAGCCTGCGGACGAGGGCGGGGATGTCGGTCTCGGCATTCGCCGCCATGAACCGCCACTCGCCATTTGCAAAGACCGGGGCGCCGCCGCACCGCTCCCGGATGATCGCCTCCCAGCGGGGATCGTCATCCGCCGCGAGCGACCAGAGACCCGTGCCCCGGCCGGTCCGATTCGCCAGCTCGACAAGCTGCCCGTCGCGCAGCATCCCCACCCGGTCGGCCATGTCGTCGATCGCGTCGAGCTGGTGCGAACTGACGAGAAAACTCGCCCCGCGCGTCCGCGCGGTCCTGACGAGTCCGTTGAAGTGCTCGTACGCTTCGATATCGAGCGCAACGGAGGGCTCGTCGAAAAAATAGAGGGCCGGCCACCCGAGGAAGGCGCGGCAGAGGGCGCACTGCATGCGCTGCCCGCGCGAAAAAAATTTGACCGCCTTCCGGTTGTTATAGATGCCGGTGCGGCTCCAGTACTCCTTCATGTAGGCGGTACAGTCGCCCCAGGAGACGCCTTTGGCCGCCGCGAAAATCTTCATGTTCTGTTCGATCGTCAGGTTGCCCCACATCCCGTCGTGGTCGAGGACCACCCCCATCCTCCGGTGGAGCGCGGCATCGTGCCGCCAGGGGTTCTCCCCGAGGACCGTCACCTCGCCCCGGTCGGCCCGCAGGACCCCGAGCAGCACGCGGATGAGCGTGGTCTTGCCGGCGCCGTTCAGGCCCACCAGGCCGTACGCCTCGCCCTCCCCGACCGCAAAGGTGCAGCCTTCGAGGATGGTATGCTTTCCGAATGATTTATCGAGGGATTTTACCGAAATAACGGGGGACATACCGGTAAAAATCAGTTTTGGCGGAGCCTGATAACAAAACAATGGAAAATTTAAGTTACTGCTCCGGTGGGGGAACCGCGAAGCGAGTTTCCCCCACCGGAAGAGTACAATAGGAGAAAAACCATTAATGGACCCCGATCACCACCCGGAACCCCTCATCGCAGAACCCGCTGTCCGGACGATTGACGCAGCGCGACCCGGAACACAGGAGGCCGGGGTCGTCGTCGATCCATGCGCCGCCGCGGAGCACGCGGAAGGAGCCGCTCGTCGGCCCGGTCGGGTCGGTCTGGCCGACGGCGGCGTAACTCCCGAACCGGTCGTTGCACCACTCCCACACGTTGCCGTTCATGTCGTACAGATCCCAGGCATTCGGCTTTCGCGTCGCCACCGGCCGGGTGCCGGAGGGAGAGTTCGCGTACCATACGGCATTGCTGTCAATCGCCAGCGTGTCCGCGGTTGTTGCCGGAGGGTAGTCGCTTCCCCAGTAATAATCGGTAGTCGTTCCCGCCCGGCAGGCATACTCATATTCGGCCTCGGTCGGTAACCGGTAACCGTTGCCGGCATAGTTGATCACCACGGTCGAATCGAGAGCTCCGTCGGCGTAGACATAGACCGTGTCCTTCCCGGCAAGCCTGCTGAGTGCGTTGCAGAAACGGGCGGCATCGTACCACGATACCTGCTCCACCGGACAGAGCGGTGCCGCTGCGCCCGTATCGAAATACGCCGGGTCGCTTCCCATGACCTCCTGGAACTGCTGCTGGGTCACGGGCGTCTGCGACATGGTGAAGGCCCCGAGCGTCACCGTGTGGACCGGGGTCATGCCGATACCCGTGTCCCCCATCGGGAACGACCCGGCCGGTATGGGTACCATCGTGATGGCGGGAAGGGTCGGGGTGAGCGGTTTTGTAACGGTAGCGGCGCTTTTGGGGGTACAGCCTCCCAGGAGAACCGCCGCAACCGCAAGAAAGCAGGCGGGAACCGCCATTTTCACGAGACGGAACGATCTGATTCGATTATTGAACGGCGGCATATAAAGAATATATTTCGTACCCGTTACTCCTCGGGTGGGGGCGCTCAAAGGCCTCTCGCGTTGCCCGCACTACCTCCGCAACGCTCCCCCCACTCCCGCATCGCTGGCACGAAATTCGCAAATTATCCCGAAAAGGCTGCTTAAACGGTGCGACAGGCTCGTCACGAAGGGCGCATGATCAAAATTTGACGGGTTTCCGTTCATTCCGCGGAGGAGCGGAAATTCCAATTTATGACAGTCGATTGTTGGAACCGGAAATGCATCGCGGCGGCCGGTCGCGGAAGAGTTCCGGGGGAGGGCAGGCCGGACCGGACAATCGATGATCCCGGAGCTTCAATGGTTGAACGTGGGGAAAGCGGCCATGAAACGGATGCGTACAAACGCCGGATTCTTTTCCAGGAACTTGTGGAGACGTCGCCGGAAGCGATTTATGTTCATGACGACGAAAAAATAACTTATGTCAACGATGCCGCGGTCAGGTTGTTCGGCGTCGCTTCGGCAAAGCGGCTGCTCGGGCGCTCTCCCTACGACCTGTACGCTCCCGAGTACCGGGAGGCAATGCGGGAAAGGATAGGGACGCTGCTCGCGGGCGGCAGGGTGCCGATTATTGAAAAGAAAGTGCTGCGCGCGGACGGGTCGGCAATCGACGTCGAGGTGAGGGCCTTTGCCCTTCACGGAAAAGAACGGCCGGTCATGCAGGTGCTCCTGCTCGATATAACCGAGCGCAAAAAAAACGAGGAGGCCCTCCGTCGCCAGACGTGCAACCTGATCGCCGCCAACCGGAACCTCGAGGCGTTCTGCTATTCGATCTCCCATGACCTCAGGAATCCGCTGCAGGGGATTTTCGCCTGCTGCGAGGTCATCGAGGACGCCCTGCCCGCCGGAGAGGAGGATGGGCACAAGGCGCTGAACCACATCCTGGCGGCCACCCGGCGGATGGCGGAGACCATTACCGGCCTGATGTCGCTCTCAAAGGTTACCCAGCAGGAGATGAACGTCACCCGCTGCGCGCTGAGCGACATCGCGTGGTCCGTTGTCAAGGAGCTGAAGGAGTTCGATCGGGAGCGGAAGGTGAAAATCCACATCGAACCGATGCTTTTCGCGGACGGCGATAAGGCGCTGGTCTGGATAGTGATGCAGAACCTCATCGACAACGCCTGGAAATTCACCGCCGAGAGGGACGATGGGCGCATCGAGTTTGGAAGGCGGGACCGTCCCGGCGTCCCGGTCTACTATGTCCGCGATAACGGCGTGGGGTTCGATAGGGCATCGGCCGAAAAACTGTTCACGCCGTTCATGCGGCTGCACCCCGGGGATAAATACGCCGGGTCCGGGATCGGGCTGACCATCGTCAAACGCATCATCGAAAGGCACGGCGGGACCATTACCGTGGAGGCGGAAAAAGACAAGGGCGCGACCTTTTATTTCAGCCTTGCGGGTGGGGGAGGGGCCGCGGGATCCACGGGAGAAAACCCGGCGAGGGACCCCGCCCGGCATGGTTCTCCACCCACCCACCCACCCACCCACCCCCCGAGCAGGCGGTAACGGTTTTTTTTAACAGGGACGATCGAACGGGGGAGTTACCGGCACCTTTCAAGGGAGAGAGCAACCATGGCTTTACATCTCACCAATCTGGATTTGAAGACTCGTAGCCTGATGGTTAATGAGATCGAGCGGGATATTGCGGCCGGCCGACTTTACCTGAGTTCACGATTGAATTCGACCGGTAATGCCCGCTATCCGCAATTACTGAAAGAGGCGGCCAGGGCCAGGGATGCCGCCTGGCTGGCTCAGCAGATCCTGGACATGAAGCTTTTGAGGGTTTTCGATGCTCCCGGAAATGCCGCGGGTACCGTTCCGGTGCCGGGGATTCCCGTCGCCGCGCCGGTCACCCTTGCGGAATACGAATTCAATAGATTCTACTGCCGGGGAGTCTGCGCGAGAGCCATTGAGGAGGGCAAACTATACGTTCGGGCATATCGGGCAAAGGAAAATGTAATTCCGGACCGGGATATCCAGAAGTGGGTTGGGGCGATGATCAATGCGGAACAATTACTCGTGGGCCTGCGGATAAACTATGGCATCGAGTCGGATGAACGAATTCCGGAGGGATTGAATTCGGGATTGAGCGTCCAGTTGCCGTGAGGGGAGTTTTGTTGGTTATTTGTTACTGCTCGGGTGGGGACACCGCTACGCGGTTTCCCCTGGTCGGAGCCGCGTTCCGCAAGCGATCTTCCCCTCCAGCAACGCCCACCTCCAAGGTAGCAAAAACACCGGAAAAGATCACATGACAAGACCGGTGCCATAATAATATCCAGGGCTCTAAGCATCAACCGCGCCAATTATCGCGGCATTATCACCTTCCGGATTTCGGTCCTCATGTTCTGCTGGATGATTATCGCGGTACGAATTTGAGTAGCGGGCCTCCTTGGTACCGGCTTCTTGCGAATCGATTCCCGGGCCTGCCGTAAAATAGCAAAGGGCGTTTTGATTATGATTTTCAAGTCCAGCCAGAATGCCACGTTTTTTGCATAGCTGATATCCATGCGCATCATCTGTTCAAAGGTAACCCTGTTTTTGCCGCTTACTTGCCACAATCCCGTTAAACCCGGCAGTACCGCTAATCGCTGATGATGCCATGGCAGGTGTTTTTCCGTTTCATAGGGGACGCATGGACGCGGACCCACAACACTCATCTCTCCCCTAAGCACATTAAAGAGCTGCGGTAACTCATCGATACAGGTTTTGCGCACTATTTTTCCAAACGGAATAATTCCGGAATAGTTATCCAGTTTTGCCATAACGGCATTTGATTCCATCAGCGAATACACATGAGCGGCGTGAACCGTTTCGTTATCTCCCACGTGCATGGTCCGGAATTTCAGGCAGGTAAATAGCTTCCCCCCAATGCCAACCCGCTTCTGTCTGAATAAAACGGAGCCATGGGGCGAAACGATTTTGATATAGAGTGCCAGGATAAGAAAGGCAACCGGATAGATTGATACGATGCCAATCACCGAAATCACTATATCCATGAGTCGTTTCCAGAACGGTACCGATTGCGGGGAGATTGCGTCAATGAAAATAGCCCGTTCACCAGGAAGCGCGTGTGCCCTGAGGTCTTTCATGGTTCATCCTTTCCGTTGTAACTCATTACGCAATATAAAAATATGTAATTAATGGAAATTAAAGCAAGAACTTTATTTCCATCAACGGTGATATATTACAGATGGTGGCTGCAGGTTGGAACACCACAACGGGTTGATGTTCTCTATTCAACAAAAACGGAAAATGCCGATCAAAACATTCATGCCGATGGGAAAAGTGGCGGGGAACCGGGTTCACGGGCAGTCGGCTAAGCGGGCCGGAAGAGCCTTCATTATCGGACGAGGCGTCTACTCGTCACCGATTGTTTCCTCCGGTAACCGGGGAAGTTCATTTTCATACTTCGCCGTCAAGGCACTATAAACAAAAAACAGCCAGGTCATGACGTACACCGCAATGATAATTATCCAAGGCATATCGGGCCCTTGATTTCAAGGTTGAAAAGTTTGGATAATATACAAGGGGTTTCCGAAAAGCGCAATAGTATTATTAACTATCAAGAACAGGAAGCCGCCCTTCTCTTACCCGTGATCGGGACGTGCGGGATTATTTCACATGCTTCGTAACGCGTATCGTATAGATATTCAATAGATAGCCCGTCGGGGTCGGTTCATTTCTAACGAAAGGGGCCATTGCGCGCATTATCAGGGAACCGGCGGGAAACGCGGAAATGCAAGGCTGAAAAAGGCCGTAAAACTTAACAATAAAAAATAAAATGAAAACCAACAAAGCCGTCGAATCCATCCGCCATAAAGACAAACGCGCCAACATTCCTGCCGAGGAACCGCGCGACTTCGTCGCCGACGAAGAGCATGCGCCGAAAACCGTACGTCGCGCCATACAAATAACGCGGCGTGGTACCCCCTACTCCCATATAATAAAATACTGATTCCCCAATATATCGTCGTAGTTGATATTGAGCGTCTTCAGCCTGGAAATATCTATTGGCGCCGGAGGCGTCACCGTATAAAAATCCGCATCGCTTGTAAGCCATGGGCTGTTGTAAAACTGGTCGGCCGAGGAGTCGCTCATCTGGATCATGGCATCGTTCAGGATGGTCGCGGGATCGATCGTGGTACCGTTGGTCAATTGGTACGCAAGAGAGATGGAGGTGCATTTCCCCGCGCTGTTTGTATGAGCCGTGGGAACGACGATCACCAGGTTGAAATTAATGCCGACGTTGGTATAGGCCAGCGTGTAGGTCTTGGTACCGTTGAGGGTCAGGGTGTAGGTGCCGTCGCTAAAGGGCAGGAAGGCGGACCCCCAGGGGGCTCCGGCAGGGGCGTGCGTTTCTCGGTCAAAGGAGGCGATAAAACCAAGTTGCGATGAGGCATTCATCAAGGTGTTAAACAGTCGGATATCGGTATACGGGTTCCCGGAAGGTCCGGAAAGGGCGATGTTACTATTGGAGACGGTCAGGCCCGTTCCCCCGCTGATGCCGATCATCTGGTTCGAGAAAAAGCTGTTGGAATCAAGAATTGTGGCGGCCGAGTCGTCGGTTCCCCAGTGGCCGACATAGATGCCAAATTGAGTGTTGATCTTGAGGTCGGTATGGGTGAGGATGTCCAGGACGCCATCGTTATCGGCGTCGATATTCTTTGCCAGTGACTTGTAGTAGCCACTGAGGGTGTTGTAGACGGAAAGTTCCTGGTCCGACAGCTTGATCTCC
Source organism: uncultured Fibrobacteraceae bacterium (assembly GCA_964651515.1). Lineage (GTDB taxonomy): Bacteria > Fibrobacterota > Chitinivibrionia > Chitinivibrionales > Chitinispirillaceae > BOG-1184. Next base: position 5,172 of record CAZYYB010000028.1, on the reverse strand, counting down.
TCGCCAAACGGGTTATGTCCCGGTACGATGCTGTCCCCGTAGATCGTAAGGGTGGAGAGGTCGATGACCGTGCTGTCGCCGTTGCTGAGGTTCACCAAGGGGAGGATCGGCAGCCCCGCGGAGAACATGGTGCCGATGTACTTATTATTCGCGTCCAGGAAAATCAGCGCGGCAGCGGTACCCATTTCGGCGGTTACGGTAAAAGCGCCGTTGTTGATATCGACAATGGTATAGTTGCTACCGTTGCCATTGCCCGTCGCGTTTTTCGATCCGCTGAGGACCATGACCTTAGCCGGGGCGGTCGTTGAGACATCGCCGACCTGGACTCGTTTTGACACGGAGCTTGCGGTAATTTGCCCTTTCAAAACAACCTGGCCGGTAGTGCGGCTGGAGTTACCGGGATTGTTGCGAGAACAGCCTATCGTTACGATCAGGCAGGCGGAGATAATGCCTGATAGGATAATGGATTTTTTCATGGTTAACCATCCGGTGCGTTTCCGAGTTAGAATCCGTTTTTAATCGGTTTTTGTCCGGTGAACGAAAACCCTTGACTCAAGGAAAGCCGCCGATTATAGTGTCGTTACCAGGCAGCAGTAAAAAGGATGCTTTCCCCTGAGAAAGAAAATAAAGTCTCAAAACGCATTCGAAAAAGGATCCGGGCTTTGGCTTTCGTCCTCGCCAAATTATTTCGTGATTATGGGACATATGGCGGAGAGATGATAATCGAATTAA
>CAZYYB010000028.1:1140-4430 GCA_964651515.1 uncultured Fibrobacteraceae bacterium | reverse complement strand
AAAGGATGCTTTCGCCTGAGAAAGAAAATCGAGACGGCGCCGTGTTTTCTTCCGAATGTTGCCGGCCCGTTGAAAATAATAAAAGACTACCGTCAAAAGTACAACGGACCGGACCGGCTTCCGGATAGTGTGCCCCCGGCCGAACTGTAACTTATTATCAATCATAGGGATACCTCCAATTATTGCCGTATTTTTCCTTCAACGGGCGGCAAGGGAGAACGGAAACCGGTAAAATCGTGAAAACCGGGCCGTTCGCGGCGAGCTTGGCGAACCATGAACGCAATTTTTTGAAGTCCCCGGGGGACCTTACTATCTTTCAATCAGGTGGAATAATTATATTATCAATTCCACTTTTGCGGTTCCCGAAGCCATCATTTTTATAAGGGTCCCCCCATGGCCGGCAAAAAAAGTTTGCAGCCAGTAAGATTTCCCCCCCCTGTGTCGATACCGGAAAAACCGGAGAGCGATACCGCATCCGGCATGGCAAATCGCATCGGAGAACTCGAACGGGAACTTGCCCGGACCAGGGCGGCCCTTCCGCGGCGGGATCGCCCCGGGTACCGGAATCATGGTTCATCGCTGGAAGACATGCAGGCGGTTAATGAAGAGCTTCGGGCGGCAAATGAGGAGATGGCGGCGTCGCGTGAAGAGATACGATCACAAACCGATGAAATGTGCGATGTTAATGGACTGCTGAATGATAAAATCCTGGAGTTGGAAGAAGCGAATGAGGATTTAATCGAAATCATCTCCTGCATTACCATCCCCGCCCTATACCTGGATTGTCGGCTCAATGTTAAATGGTTTTCCCCGGATATGGTAAGGCTGACCGACCTGCTCGACTCGGATAGAGGGCGACCTCTGGGCGAAACATTGCGGAACGATTTGGGCGCCGTTTTTTCCGATGATGTCGCAATGGCGATGAATAAACGGACCCGCGTTACCCGAAGGGTCTTGATTGATTGCGTATGGTATATGCGCACCATACAACCCTGCCACCGTACCGACACAAGCATCAAGGGAGTCGTCATTACCTTTCCAGAGCTCACCCGGTCCAATCAAACCGGGAAAGCCCGGCAGGAAAGCGAAGGGTGTTACCGGTCTGTTTTTCAGGAATTACCCTTGTCGACCGTCGTTTTTCAGGCTGAAGATGATGATTTTATCATTGTCGACTACAATAAGGCGTTCATGGCTCTGACGGGCAATCAAATGCCGTCCTTTCTGGGCAAACGGGCAAGCGAATTATATACCGCATATCCGGAACTTGTAGAAAAGTGCTGCTCGGTTCTGGATAATAAAATCACGCAGAGTATTGAATTGTCCCGCCGCGTGGTCGGCACCAATAAGAATATGTTCCTCAGGTTTACGATATCTTTTTCCGCTCCCGATAAAATAATTATTCACTCGGAAGATATTACCGAGCGGAAGCGGGCAGAGGAAGCGCTTCGGGAGAGCGAGGCCAGGTTTCATGATTTATTCAATGTCATGCCGAGCGGAGTAGCCGTTTATAATGTCATTGATGACGGCAAAGACTTCATTTTAAAAGATATGAACCCCGCGGGCGAGCGAATAGATAACGTTAACAAATCGGATATTATCGGAAAGAGCCTCTATGAATTCTTTCCCAATGCGGATGAAATGGGGCTCACCGGCCTCTTCCGGCGTGTCTGGAAGACGGGAGTGCCGGAATTTTTTCCGGTTACTCTCTATAAAGACAATAAAATATCCGTCTGGGTTACCAACTATGTGTGGAAACGCTCCAACGGCGAGCTGGTCGCCGTGTTTGATGATATTACCGAGCGCAAACAGGCCGAGGAGAAACTCGGAAATAAAGAAGCGCTTCTCCGCTCAATAATCGATAATTCCCGGGATGTTATTTATCGCACGAATATACAAACCGGCAGGTACGATTACGTCAGCCGATCGGCGGAAAAGGTGGTGGGCTATTCGTGCGAAGAATTAATGACGCGGGATTTTAAGCCGGTGCTGACGATGATTCATCCCGACGATATCCCCGTTTATTTAGATGCCCAGGTAAGCTTGAATACTACCGGCGAAGGACAGGCAGAGTACCGGCAATTAACAAAAAACGGGGAATACCGATGGTTATCCGATACCATGTCCCTTATTATGGGCCCGGATGGAAAACCGTTGTATCGCAGCGGCAACATTCGGGATATCACAAAGCTCAAAACGGCGGAACAGGAACTACGGGAAAGCGAAGAACGGTTTAAAGCCATCGCGGAAACGACTCTTACCGGGATAGCCGTCATCGGGGTTCCGGAGAATAAATTCCTCTATGCTAACGATGCCGCCCTCACCAGCTTCGGGTATGCAAGGAACGACCTCGCCGGGCTCACTCCCGCCGATATCTATTGGAATCAGGCGGACCGGTTCAAAATTCAGCGGGAGCTGAATGAAAACAAGCAAATTAACGCTTACGAACTGCTGCTCCTTAAAAAGGATGGAACTACCTTCTGGGGCAGCGCATTCATTCGTACGATATCCTACAACGGCAAGGGTGCAATTCTCTGTTCCTTCATGGACATCACTGGCCTTAAAAGGGTTGAGGAGAGCCTTAAGCATCATTCCGCCGAGCTTACCGCAGCGAACCATAACCTCGAAGCGTTCGCCTATTCCATTTCACACGACCTCAGGAACCCTCTCCATTCCATCCTTGCCTGCAGCGATGTTTTAAATGAATCGATTGCATCCGGGGATGAAGATGCGCATACGGCACTGGAGCACATCAAGCGTTCTACCGAGCGCATGGGACTGGTAATAACCGACCTGATGGCGCTGACAAGGGTTTCCAACCGTGAGGTCCAGTTCACCCGATGCGATTTGAGCGGGATGGCGCAATCAATTTACGAGGAGTTGAAGGTTTTGCATCCGGAGCGCAACGTAGAATTTCTTATCGAACCGGGACTGGTTGTCGATGCCGATGAAGGACTTATCTGGACCCTTATGCAGAATTTTATTTTTAATGCCTGGAAATTCTGTGCGAATAAAGAAAATGCCCGTATCGAATTTGGGAAACAGGGCGATAATGGCGCATCATTTTATTATGTGCGGGATAACGGCATCGGATTCGACATGTCTCAAGCCGGGAGGCTGTTTAAACCGTTTCAGCGGCTCCATTCAAAGCAAGGCTATGCCGGAACCGGAATAGGACTTACTATCGTTAAACGAATCATTGAAAAACATGGCGGAACAATTAAAGTTGAAGCCGAAAAAGATAAGGGAGCCACCTTCTATTTTAGTATCGGCACCGAAATGGGGGGGGGGGG
>CAZYYB010000028.1:0-1130 GCA_964651515.1 uncultured Fibrobacteraceae bacterium | reverse complement strand
GGGGCACAAACCCTGCCAATCCCGCCCGGATAACGGGTAATTTGCCGGTATAAAGCGGTAAAAGATGCTGATCGGGGAGTTTTTATTATTTTGAAAGGCCAAATTCTTTTTTGGATGACCGGATTTCGAGCGAAGCGCTTTTCCCCTCTCGCTTCAGGAGAGGGGTCGCCGTTCCGGGGTGGTGAGGCCAGGATGAGACGTAACCGATACAATGGCCTTTTCAATGCCCGGAAATTAAATTAAAGCATATGAACGATTGAATTTTATCGCTCGAAGGGAGGTGGGATTTGGACCAGAAACCACCGGCAATGGGAGAACGGCAGAGCGACGTACAGCAATGCAACCAGGCGCAAATAGCCGAAATGGAAAGATTCAAGTGGTTCATGGGCGAACAGATGGGCCATGACCCGCTCAGGGACCGTTCGATTAATGATATCTACTGCGAGTGGATAGTGCAGTACGGCGCGGCATTCAGGAAATGGTGGGAAGAAAAAGAGAAAAGAGATGCGGAACGGTTACTGGCTAAAAGATAAAATAACCGGGGCCGATTGCTCGGCCCCGGTTACGTGCGGCGGGTGAGTTGATAAAATATAACCTCAGGCGCGGAGTTGCATCTTGTCGTTCATCCGCCGAATGATCGACACCAGCTGCTGCCGGGTCATCTTCAATTCCGTATTCATCATATCATCCAGCAAGTACACAAAATCGTTGCGCTCTTGAGCGGATATGCTTGCGAACCTATCGGCGTGCGATGTCTCGATATGAGCGAGAACGGCATTCTTAATCTCGAAAACGTTTTCGCCGGCAGCTTCAAAGTCGCATGAAGCTATGCCTCATTCCCGGCAGCTGAGATAGATGTTCTAAGGCGTCACGCAATTATTGCGCCATTCATTCCCGGAGATCCGCCGCCGGCTCGGTCGCACCGTATCGTTAAAATAATCTTAAATAAGTTGCTTTTTATCTTAAAATTAGTTATATTACCTAAGAGGGGTGAAAAAATTTCGAAACAGTCTTTAGTGAGTCGGAGAGAACGATGACCTGCAATCCGGACAAGCTGGGCGAGCAGGAACGGGTGTTTCTGCGATCGCTGCGGGCAAGGATAGATAACCCCGATGCACCCAGACCGATCA
>CAZYYB010000027.1:0-33209 GCA_964651515.1 uncultured Fibrobacteraceae bacterium | reverse complement strand
TTATCATCATGCACTACCTGGACCCGGGATCGTCGCGCGCGGGAAGCCATTTAACGGCGCTGGAAAAGACGTTGCGGACGCGAAACGGGCTTTTCAGAAGGTATGTACACCCGGACGACTTCGGCACGCCGCAGACCGCATTTCTCGTCTGTACCTTCTGGTATGCCGAGGCGCTGGCCTGTGTCGGCCGGGTCGACGATGCCTGCGCCGCAATCGAGCTCGGCCTGAAAACCGCGAATCATCTCGGTCTGCTCAGCGAAGACGCCGACGAGTCATTCGGGCAGTGGGGAAATTTTCCCCAGACCTACTGTCATGTCGGTCTCATCAACGCGGTCTGCCGGGTCGGTCACCGGCTTGACCGACCGCTATTTTTCTGAGGGGGGCCTTGCCATGGAACCGTTTCCGCCGACGCGCTTCAAACGGATCATAACAGCCTCCTACCGGCTGCCGTTCAAGATAATTGAGCGGGAGGGGAAACCCCTTGCCGTGCAATCCTCCGGCGGGCTGGTTTCCGCGATGCTTTCGCTATCGGAATTCAGGGGCGGCGACTCGCTGTTCCGCGAGATCCTCTGGGTCGGAAAGGCGGATAGTCCGCCCGAGCAGTACCAATCGGTCGTTTCACCGGATGCCCGCTTTAAAATTCACCCGGTGGTCATCGACGAGGAAACCGACGTCAACTACTACGGGGGCTTCTGCAACGAACTCCTGTGGCCGCTCTTCCACTATTTCCCTTCGCTGGTCGTGTTCAACGAGGCCTATTTCGAGAGCTATGTGACCGCCAACCGGCTCTTCGCCGAGAAAATCGCGTCGATTGCCGAGCCCGGCGACTTCATCTGGATTCACGACTACCAGCTTTTCATGGTCCCGCAGATGGTGCGCAACGAGCTCTCCGGGATCGGCATCGGATTTTTCCTGCATATCCCCTTCCCCACCTTCGAAATCTTCAGAACCATGCCGCGCCGCTGGTCGGAGAAATTACTCGACGGAATACTCGGCGCCGACCTCATCGGATTCCACACCTTCGATTACTGCCAGTACTTTCTCCGGACCGTTTCGCGGATCATGGGACATGAGATAGCGACCAACGCGGTATTCATGGACGATCACCTGGCGCGCGTCGACGCCTACCCGCTCGGCATCGACTATGCTAAATTCCATGACCCGGCCCAGTACTCGAGGGCGGTCGATGAGGAAAAATCTAAAATCAATGCGACTTTGCAGGATAGAACCCTGGTCTTTTCCATCGACCGCCTCGATTATTCCAAGGGCTTCCTGTACCGCCTCGCGGCAATGGAATACTTTTTGGAAACCTGCCGGGACTGGCTCGAAAAGATTGTTTTCAACATGGTGGTGATCCCGTCACGCGATACGATCCCCCGCTATCAGGAGATGAAACGGGAAATTGAGGCGACGATCGGAAGGATCAACGGAAAGTTCGGTACCATGGCCTGGCAGCCGATTGTGTACCAGTACAAGTCTCTCGCCTTTCATGAACTCGTCGCACTCTATGACCTTGGCGCGGTCGGCCTCATCACGCCGATTCGCGACGGTATGAATCTTGTTGCCAAGGAGTATGTCGCCTGCCAGACCGACGGCAACGGCGTCCTCGTTCTCAGCGAAACGGCGGGGGCGGCCGAGGAGCTCATCGATGCCATCCTGGTGAATCCGGCGGACAGGCGGGAGATCGCCGGGGCGCTCCTGACCGCGCTCACCATGCCGGAGCGGGAGCGTCGGATCCGTATTTCGCGCATGCAGGAGCGCCTCAAGCGGCAAACCGTGTTTGCCTGGGCGCGTGATTTTCTCGCAGACATCGAGGAGGCAAAAAATGAACAGGAAAAAAGAAAGGTGAAGATCGTTACCGCTTCAATCGAGACCGAGATCGTCGAGCAGTTCTCAAGGGCCGGACATCGCGTGCTGTTCATCGACTACGACGGTACGCTGGTCCCCTTTTCCAAGGTGCCGGAACTGGCGACGCCGGATAAGGAGACCATCGAGCTTCTTTCCCGCCTCTCGCGAAACCGGAAGAACACCGTGGTGATCATATCCGGCCGTAACCGGGACTTTCTCGATGCCTGGTTCGCAAAGGCGGATATTTACCTCATTGCCGAACACGGTGCGTTCCGGAAGGCACCCGGCGGCGAGTGGCAATGCGCCATCGACAGCGACCAGACCTGGAAAGCCGCGATCATCCCGGTGTTACAGAAACACGGCGACCGATGTCAGGGTTCCTTCATCGAGGAGAAATTCTCATCGCTCGCCTGGCACTACCGGAATGTCCATCTCGAAGTCGCGCGCGAGCGGGTCACCAACCTCATCGAGGAACTCCGGACCATCGTCGCGCACGACAATAAACTGCAGGTCATGGAAGGCGACCGGGTCATCGAGGTCAAACGGACCGGTTACGACAAGGGCGGTGCGGCGCTGAAATTCGTATCCGGCGGTGATTTCGATTTTATCCTGGCACTCGGCGACGACCGGACCGACGAAGATATATTCCGGGCGCTCCCGCCCGATGCGGTAACGGTAAAGATCGGGCTCCACGCGTCGCTTGCCCGGTACAACCTGATCAATCAGCGGGAAGTATCGCGGTTGCTGGAACGGCTCGCCGGGAACGAGACCTGAGCGTCTGCGCCCGGTAAAGAAACGGGCGACCATCGTAATCAGATGACCGCCCGTTTTATTATGGTGGAGGTGAGGGGAGTTGAACCCCTGTCCGAAAAACGATCAACATGAGCCGCTACACGCTTAGTCCGTTAATTGGGTCTCGCCCCTATGCACGCCGGCGGACAGGCTTGCACGGAACCAGCAGCGAAGTAGTAATCGTTCCGACCGCTACCCTCCGGAACGACCAGCACCTTATTAGACTCGGAACAAAGAAGTGCGCTTCATTCTCGAGAGGCTGCCTTTAATTAGGCAGCCATTGCGAAGGAGTAATCTTCCGCAATTAGAATGTCATCGGATTTTTACGAGGCCAACCGATGATCCTCGGCATGCTGCTCAGTATCTCCTGTCTCCCGTCGAAATCCGGTACACCCCCATTTTTAAGGTCAAAGGTCTGATGATTAAAAGATACATCAGGAAAAAAGATAAAGATAGGCTTCAGGCTTCCGCTGAAGCCTGAAGCCTGAAGTCTGAAGCCTTCTTCTTTTGTATTTCTGAAGCCTGCCGTTGTCATGCCGATTCCCGGACTATAAATTTCGTCGTCAGCTCCTGCTGCTTGAACCCTGAGATCCGGCCTTCGATCTTGTCGATGATCATGTTGATGGCATAATCGCCCATTTCCAGTTTCGGCTGGCGTACCGTGGTGAGCGACGGCTCGACCATCTCGGCCGCAGGGATATCGTCGAACCCCACGACCGCGAGCTGCCCCGGGATGGCGATCCCCCGCTTCTTGGCCTCCTTCATGATGCCGATTGCCACGATATCCCCGGCGGGCACGAATACGGCGGTCGGCACGAAGGGAGAGTGCATGATCTTTTCGAACACCGCGACGCCGTCGGACAGCCCGTCGTCATTGGTCCAGAAAACGAGCTCTTCCCGGAATGGAATCGCCCGGTTCGAAAGCGACCGCCGGTACCCGGCAATCCGCTCCTCCATCGGCAGCCCCTTCTTGCTCGATGCGACGCAGGCCACGGCCGTATGCCCCTTTTCGATGAGGTAATCGGTCGCCTCCCCGGCGCCGACCTCGTTGTTGACATAGACGCAATCGACGGCGGCGGATTTGCGCGCCACGACCACGCTGGGCACGTCCTCCTTCCCGAAAACCGAAAGTTCCTCATCGGTCACCGTCGAGCTTATCAGGATGGCGCCGTCGATGCGGCGCTCTCGGGCGAGCCGCTGGAAGAGCTGCGATTCGCTCTCCTTCTGGCCGATGGTATCGAACAGGAGCACCGTATAGTTGAGGTCGCGATTGGTGCTCTTAATGCCCTGGAGCACCCGGACGACGAACGAGGAGGCGAGGTTGGGAACGATGACCCCGATGGCGTTCGACCGGCTCGTGGCGAGTCCGCGCGCGATGATGTTCGGGTAGTAGTTGAGTTCCTGCGCGATTTTAAGGACTTTTTTCCGCGTAGCCTCGGAGATGTTCGGCTTGTTGTTGATCACCATGGACACGGTAGCCGAAGTCACCCCTGCCCGGCGGGCGATGTCTTTCAATGTTACCGGCATAGAACCTCCTCCCTGAGCGACCGTTTTTTCCCTATTAAAAATCCGTCCGCAATGAAAACCGGACCGATTTCGGACCGACCGCGAGGTCCGGCTTTATCTTCATCTTGTTGGGATAGTCGTGCAGGTACGCATCCACCACGGCGTCGAACAGCGAATAGCCGTAGAAAGCAATCGAGTACCACAGGAACATATTCCTGTTCGAAAAGGCGGTGAACTCCTCGCCGGACCAGCTGTTGGAGTAGGTCGACGCGACTTGCTGCCGGATGGCATCGGCCGCGGAATCGGCCAGCGGGGTATTCAGCCGCACATAGTTGTTCGTCGCGATGACCCGCAGGCGCTCGTTATTGAACGCCATCATGCCGAGCCCCCACTGCCCCATGATGGTCAGGCCCGCCTTGGACCATTCGCCGTTATAGACCTGCCCGAGGCCCAGGCCGGGGATCAGGGCAAGAAGAAAGGCGGTGGTCGGATTCCGCTCTTCGTTGTCCCTGAAATGGTTCGACCGGTCGATCGCGTCGAACACATTATAGATATGTGCACCGATCGCCCAGGTGAGGAAATCGTAGGCGGAAAACCGGGCGACGATGGCGTTGTAATGCTGGAGATGCGCCTGCTCGACATTGATAGCACTGTCCAGCCGCGAGCTGTCTCCGGTAACACTGAAGTGCGAACCCGCCATATAGTAAGCCGCATACTCCTCGTCAACAGCCGCGCTCTGACCCCAGAAGTAGGACATCGATCCGAAAATCGCGTCCATGGCAACAAAAATACCGGCCTTGACATAGTGCCCGGTACGGACCTGCCCGAGCCCGGGAATGACAAATGACTCACCCGCGGTCAGCACCGGGTCGTACAGCCGCAGGCGCGGGGCGACGGCGACCGTGTCGGTATCACTTGCAGAGGGAAGCCGCCCGATGTTGAGCGAATCCCCGGGTTCCGGCTGCTCTCCCTGGGCATTAAGCGAGATGGCTAATGCCAGAACTGCCAGACTGTGCGCGAAAAACTTCATTCCTGCCTTTAAGAAGCGGTTGAATAAATTTTTTTATCGTTTGATAATTCAACTCATTACAAATATATATCGCCCTTTGCGGCGAACCGTCGGCCCATGATGCGGACCATGATTCTGATCATCACCGCGCCCGACGCTCCCCCGGCGCATGACCGAGGCCGATTAAAATTAATATCACAGCGGGATTCCAAGTCAAGAATCGGTTAACGGCTTAAATAAAGCCTCCGCCGGTGCGGTGGCACAGGAGTTTCGCGGCGCTTCAGCACTGTTTTATTTTTAGCACACCCCGGCGTAAAACGCCTGTTGCGGCAGCTCATATCATACCTCCAGGAGGCACGCGTACCATGTCGGAAAACCAGTCGCTCGAATTCCAGACCGAAGCAAAGCAGATTTTGCAGCTCATGATCCACTCCCTCTACACCCATAAAGAGGTCTTTCTCCGTGAACTGATCTCCAACGCATCGGACGCCCTCGACCGTCTCCGCTTCGAAGCGGTCACCAATCCGGGGATCCTGGGCGGCGACACCGAACTTGCGATCCGGATCAAGCTCGACAAGACCGCCAAGACCCTCACGATAAGCGACAACGGGGTGGGAATGACCCGCGCCGAGGTGATCGAAAATATCGGCACCATCGCCCGCAGCGGTTCGAAGGCGTTTGTCGAGAAGCTCACCGGCGACCAGAAAGCGGACTCCAACCTGATCGGGCAGTTCGGCGTGGGGTTCTACTCGGCGTTCATGGTGGCATCGAGCGTCAAGCTGGTCACGAAGCGGGCGGGATCGGATGAAGGCGCCACGCAGTGGGAGTCGGCGGGCGAGACCACCTACTCCATAACGGAGGCGGCAAAGGAGACGCGCGGCACCGAGATCACCGTCTACCTGAAGGAGGACGCCCTCGAATACGCCGAAACCTGGAGCGTCCGCTCGATCATCAAGAAGTACTCCGACTTCATCGCCTTCCCGATCTATCTCCCGGATGAAAAGGGAAAGGACACGGTGGTCAACCTGAGCAAACCGATCTGGAGCCGCCCGGCCTCCGAGGTCACGAAAGAGCAGTACGAGGAGTTCTACCAGCAGGTGCTGGCCGGATTCGACAAGCCGCTCGACATCATGCACAGCAAGGCCGAGGGGGTCATGGAGTACTCCTCCCTCCTCTTCATCCCGTCGGCCGCGCCGTTCGACCTTTTCACCATGGAACGCAAGCACGGCATCAAGCTCTATGTCAGGCGGGTGTTCATTCTGGATAATTGCAGGGAGCTCCTTCCCGAGTACCTGCGCTTCGTCAAAGGGGTGGTCGATTCCGAGGATCTCCCGCTCAACGTCTCGCGCGAAATCCTCCAGAAAAATCCGGTCGTCGACCGCATCCGCAAGGCGCTGACCGCAAAGATCCTCGGCCGGCTGTCCGACATGGCGCAGAATGAGCCGGAAAATTACAAGACCCTCTGGAAGTCGTTCGGCCAGGTGATCAAGGAGGGCATCCACAGCGACCCGGAGAACAAGGAGAAACTGCTGGAGCTCGTGCGTTTTCAGTCGTCGATGGCCGGCAAGGAGGAGTCCGTCTCGCTGAAAACCTACGTCGGCCGGATGCGGGCCGACCAGAAGGATATCTACTATATCGCCGGCGACAGCCGGGAGATCGTGGAGAAGAGTCCGCACCTCGAAGTGTTCAGGGCAAAGAGCATCGAGGTGCTCTTCCTGCTCGACCCGATCGACGACTGGATCGTGTCCGATATTTACAACTACGACGGGAAGAAACTCCAGTCCGTCACGCAGGGCGACCTCGATCTCGGCGACCTGGGCAAGGAGGAGAAGGAGGCGCAGAAAAAGGCGGAGTCCACCTTCAAGAAGCTCTCCGAGCGCATCAAGAACGTCCTTACCGGCGAGATAAAGGACGTCCGCATCGCCACCCGGCTCACCGACAGCCCGGCCTGCCTCGTTTCCGAGGAGAACGCCATGGGGAGTCACATGGAGAAGATCATGAAGGCGATGGGACAGGAGGTCCCGGCCCAGAAGCGAATCCTCGAAATCAACCCCGAACACCCGATCATCCTCAACCTGAAGGCGCGGTATGAGAAGGACCCCAAGGACGCGGAGCTCGAAGTGTGGGTTCGCCTGGTGTTTGAACAGGCGCTCATCGCCGAAGGGCAGATGGTGCCGGATCCGCTGGCGTATTCGAAGCGGGTGAATGATATGCTGGTGAAGGTGTCGGGGGGTAGTTGATTTTTTTAAGCTTCAGGTGGGGGAACCACGCCTGGCGTGGTTCCCCCGCCTGAAGCGGCCAGATTGATCAGTGCTTAAACCTGCTATAGTCGATATTATACTTTGTAATCTTATACTGTATTATCCGCTTGGTGGTCCCCAGAAGCGTCGCAGCCTCGGTCTGGTTGCCGCGGGAGTCCTTGAGCGCATCGATGATGATCTCCCGCTCATACGCCGCGACAAGGCTCTCAAAGCTGTCCTTGCGGACTCCCGCCTCGGTGAGCTCCTTCATCTGGAGGGAGGGCGGCAGATCATGGCCCTCGATGCTGTCGCCCGTTGCGATGAGCACGGCGCGCTCCATCACGTTTTCGAGCTCGCGCACGTTGCCGGGCCAGTGGTAGGCGGAGAGCATATCGATGGCCGGGGTCGAAATCCGGTTGATGTCCTTGTGGTGGACCTTGGAATACTTCCTGATGAAATTATCGGCGAGCAGCAGCGTATCGGCCCCCCGATTGCGCAGCGGAGGGATGACGATCGTAAAAACGTTGATCCGGTAGTACAGGTCTTCGCGAAACCGCCCCTCCCGCACATCCGCTTCGAGGTCGCGGTTGGTGGCGAAGATGAGGCGGACGTTGATCCGTACCGAATTGGTGGCGCCGACCCGCTGGATCTCCTTCTCCTGGATCGCACGGAGGAGCCGTCCCTGGGCGGTCAGGGGCATCTCGCCGATTTCGTCGAGGAACAGCGTGCCGCCGTCGGCCGCTTCGAACCGGCCGATCCGCTGGTTGACCGCCCCGGTAAACGATCCCTTTTCATGACCGAAGAGTTCGGATTCGAGGAGCGATTCGGGAAGCGCCGCACAGTTGACGGCAACGAACGGTCCCTCCTTGACGGCACTCTTGTTGTGGATGGCGCGGGCGATGATCTCCTTGCCGGTGCCCGTTTCGCCCCGGATGAGCACGCTCGTCGGCGACTGCGCCACCTGGCCGATCTGGCGGAATATTTCCCGCATGAGGCTCGAATTGCCGATCATTTCCGAGGGTTTGCCGAGGTCTTCCAGCGTGGCGCGCAATTCGAGATTTTCCCGTTCGAGCGCCGCGATCTTCGCCTGGTTCTGCCGCCGTTCATCAACGACCTGCGCGATGATATCGGCGATCGCTTCGAGAAAACGGAGCTCATTTTCCAGGATCTCGGCCGACGCATCGGTCATGCGGTCGACCGACAGGGCGCCGATCACCTTTTCTCCCACCTTGATCGGCACGCAGAGGAACGCCAGGTTGCCGCCCGACAGCGAGCTGCGCGCCCCGGTTTTATTGAGAAATCGCGGCTCATTGCGGATCTGGGGGATGAGGATCGATTTTCCGGTTGCCACCACCTTGCCGGTCACCCCCTCTCCCAGGCGATACCGGCCCTTGCGTTTTTCGTTTTCGGAAATGCCGCGGGCCGCATCGACGATGAGTTCGGAGTTGTCCGGAGAGAGGATCGAAATCATGCCGCGATTCATTCCCGCGTGTATTTCGAGAATTTCGAGGATCTCCTCCATGAGTTTTTCAAGATCGCCGCCCTGCCCGAGCACGCGGGCGATATGATACAGCACGGAGAGACCGTTGAATCCGAGATCCATCTTTAATTCTGAAAGTACCATAATCTGCAATTCTACCGGGCGGGTACGTGCGGCGCCGCACCTTCACGGCGCCGCACCTGGTTGGGAAATTTTCTGAAAAAGCCGCCGCCGGATCGGCATGGTCGCTCCGGCAGCGGCTCACAACCCTGCGGGGAACGACTACTTGATAAACAGCATTTCCCGGTACTTCGGCAACGACCAGAGCTCGTCGGGCATGACCGCTTCGATGGCGTCGACATGCTTGCGGATGTGCTCCATCTGCGGCTTGACCTCGCTGAAGAGCAGCGCGGTTTTCTTTTCCAGGCCTTCGGCGTGGATTTTTTCGAGGGCCGCATCGAGCAGTTTGAGATTTTTCCGGATGTAAAAAACTTCCTCGGAAAACTTTTCAAGCGCTTCCTTGCGGTCATCGACGGCGCCGTCGATGAATTTGACCCCGGCCTCCTCGCTGAGCTCCTGCAGTTCGATGAACCCGGCCGAAAGATCGCCCTGGTATTCGTATGCCTGGGGCAACACCTGGGTGTTCACGATTTCCCGGAGCGTCTTTGCCTCGATATCGATCAGCTTCTCGTAGGTTTCGAGCCAGATGTGATAACGCGCCTTGAGTTCGACCTTCGAAAACACGCCGTGCTTTTCAAACAGCGCGATCGCTTTGGGGGTGATAAGCGCCTTGAGCGCTTCCGCGGTGGAGGCGACGTTCTGAAGACCGCGCTTTGCCGCTTCCTTCACCCATGCCTCATCGTAGTTGTTGCCCTCGAAGAGAATATTCTTTGATTCCTTTATGACGGAAGAGAGAACTTTCAGGACGGCGGCTTCGAACCCGCTCTTCTTCTCTTCGGCCTTGATCCGGTCGACGATGAGCAGCATGGAATCGGCAACGATGGTATTGATGACCGCAATACCGGTGGAGATATTCTGCGCGCTGCCGACCGCGCGGAACTCGAATTTGGCCCCGGTAAAGGCGAACGGCGAGGTACGGTTCCGGTCGGAGGTGTCCTTCGGGAACTTCGGCAGCTGGCTGACGCCGAAATCGACGATCGACTGTTTTTTGCCCTTGGTCAGCTTGCCGCTCTCGATCTGGCCGACGATCCTGGTCAGCTGTTCGCCGAGGAAGACGCTGACGATGGCGGGAGGCGCTTCGTTGGCCCCGAGCCGATGCTCGTTGCCCGCACTCGCCACCGCGGCGCGCAGCAGGTCGGCATTGGTATAGACCGCATGGATCACCGCGGTGAGGACGGTGAGGAATTGGAGATTCTCTTCCGGTGCATCGCCCGGATTGAGCAGGTTGTTGCCCTTGTCGTCGGCAAGCGACCAGTTCAGATGCTTTCCGGAACCGTTGATGCCGGCGAACGGTTTCTCGTGGAGCAGGCAGACGAGCCCATGACGCTGGGCGACCTTCTTCATGATGTCCATGAGCAGCTGGTTATGATCGGCCGCCAGGTTGGATTTCTCGTAGATCGGTGCGAACTCGTACTGGTGGGGGGCGACCTCATTGTGACGGGTCGTCACCGGGATACCGAGTTTGAAAGCCTCCTCCGAAACATCGAACATGAAATTAAGCACGCGATCCTTGATCGAGCCGAAGTACTGGTCTTCCATCTGCTGGCCCTTGGGTGACGGCGCGCCGACCATGGTTCTGCCGGTGAGCACGAGGTCCGGGCGGAGACGGTAGTACGACTCGTCGATCAGGAAGTACTCCTGCTCGGGACCGCAGGTCGAGTAGACGTTCTTCGCCTCACCGTTCCCGAAAAGCTTCAGGAGGTCGAGAGCGGCTTTGTTGATCGCCTGGTCGCTTCGCAGCAGGGGAAGCTTCTTATCAAGCGCTTCGCCCGTGTAGGAGACGAAGATCGTGGGAATGGTCAGCGTCTTTCCGGCGGCGACTTCGGCGATGTAGGCCGGCGAGGAGGGATCCCAGGCGGTATACCCGCGCGCCTCGGCGGTGCCGCGAATGCCGCCGGAGGGGAACGAAGAGGCGTCCGGCTCGCCCTGGATCAGCTTACTGCCGGTAAACTTTTCGATGACCGTCGAGGCACTCGTGAAGCTGATGAAACTGTCGTGCTTTTCCGCGGTGAGCCCGGTCATGGGCTGAAACCAGTGGGTATATGACGATGCACCACGTTCGAGCGCCCACTCCTTCATCGCATGGGCGATCTCATCGGCCTGGGCGACGGAGATCACGTTTCCGCCCTCCTGCCACGCCTTGAAGGCGGTGAAGGTCTTTTCCGAGACCATCTTCTTCATGACCGCCTCGTTGAAGGTATTGATCCCGAAGTAGTCGGAGACCGCCTGCGGGTTCTCGACCTTCCTGACTTCGACCGGCTTGATGGACAGGGTAACTGCAGATCTCTTGCTCATAGGACCCTTTCGATGAAGTAGTACGTTTTTGTTCTGAAAAAGCCTGTTTTATCGAATTGAATGAGCACAAAATGCAACAATCGTGCCAGATAATGGAAATAGTACATTTTCCTGCAAAAAACGCCGGAGTTCCGCCCGGTTCACGACCATTTCAACGAACTTGTTTATAAAAACCGCAGAATTTCACTTGAAAAACGGATTAGCGATACAATAACGTGTCTCAAAAATGTAAGCTGCACAATAATGTGCCGAACGTTTCCGTCTCCTCCCACCATGCACCTCTCAAAAAACGCCGGTACCTACAAATTTGTCGCAAGAATATCGCTTCCCGCCGTGCCGGACACTTTTACGAAAAAGTATTCCACCTCACCCGTGGTTGGCATATCAATTGCACAGATTTGAGCTAAAATACTATTTTCTATTAATATAGTTCCAATGCATTGCGATTCATATCGCCAAGTCGATACCGCTCCGGAAGCCCACGCTGATCCGTTGTGGAGGGTCCGGGCAACCGCCTGCCTGAATAGCAATCACCGTCAACACCTACAAGGGAAAGCCCGCATGAAACAAAAAGGTCTCTATGATCCATGGTACGAGCACGACGCGTGCGGTGTCGGGTTTGTTGCCAATGTTAATGGCCAGCGTTCGCACCAGATCGTTCACGACGGTATCACGATTCTTAAAAACCTCGCTCATCGCGGGGCGATCGGCGGCGATTCCAAAACCGGCGACGGCGCCGGAATGCTGATGCAGATTCCACACCTCTTCTTCGCACGCGAGTGCGAACGGCAGCGGATTTCGCTTCCCGCCGAGGGATCCTACGGCGTCGGCATGGTTTTTCTCCCCCAGGATGTCAAACGGCGCAAATCCGCACTCTCGATCGTCGATGCCGCCGCCGCGGCCGAAGGAGGACGGGTACTCGGCTGGCGCGACGTTCCCATGCAGCCGGACGGACTGGGAAAAATGGCCCGCTCCACCATGCCGCATATGGCGCAGCTCTTCGTCGGCTTCGGTTCCCTGCGGGGGGCGTACCTCGAACGGCGGCTCTATATCGCGCGTAAATCCATCGAGTCCGCTGCACGGGCCGCGGGGTTCGCCATTACGGATCTCTACATCGCGTCGCTTTCCTGTTCGACTATCGTTTACAAAGGCATGTTCGTCGCATCGCAATTCGAGACCTTCTTCCCCGACCTCGCCGACCCGGATTTTCAAAGCGGGCTCGCCCTGGTTCACCAGCGCTACAGCACCAATACGTTTCCCTCGTGGCCCCTCGCGCATCCCTATCGCTATATCGCCCATAACGGCGAGATCAATACCCTGCGCGGCAATATCAATAAGATGAGCGCCCGCGAGAAATCGCTCTCCTCGCCGCTCTTCGGCGAATCCATCGAGAAGCTGCATCCCATCGTGGACGCCGGCCTGAGCGATTCCGGGATATTCGACAACGTCTTCGAACTGCTCATCCAGGGAGGCCGAACGCCGGAGCATGCCGTCATGATGATGGTGCCGGAGGCTTTCGGCGCCAAATATCACATCAGCGAAGATAAGCGGGCCTTCTACGAATACCACGCCTCGGTCATGGAACCGTGGGACGGCCCCGCGGCCATTGCCTTTACCGACGGCGTCAAAATCGGGGCGACGCTCGACCGGAACGGTTTGCGGCCCGCGCGCTACATCATCACCAAGGGAGGCAAGGTGGTCCTCGCCTCCGAGGTGGGCGTGCTCGATATTCCGCCCGAGGAGGTCCTCCAGAAGGGACGTCTCGCTCCGGGCAAGCTGTTCCTCATCGATACCGCGCAGAACCGCATCATTTTCGATAACGAGATCAAGGCCATGGTTTCACGCCGGAAGCCCTACCGCCGATGGCTTGAAAAAAACAAGATCGAACTCAAGGGACTCTTTCAGGCTCCCCAGGGCGTGCGCATCAACCGGGAGGCGCTCCTTTCCCGGCAGTGGATATTCGGGTACAGCCGGGAAGAGCTCGGCATGGTCGTGCAGTCGATGGCCGAAAACGCCCAGGAACCGGTATACTCTATGGGCAACGACGCGGCGCTCGCCGTCCTGTCCGACCGTCCGCAGCTCCTCTACAGCTATTTCAAGCAGCTCTTCGCCCAGGTCACCAACCCTCCCATCGACCCGTACCGCGAAAATCTCGTCATGTCGCTCATGAGTTTCGTCGGGCGCGAGCGCAACCTGCTCGATGAAACACCCGAGCACTGCGCCCAGCTCAAGCTTCCCCACCCCGTGCTCCTCAACGAAGACATCGACAAGCTCCGCAACCTCGACTACAATGGGTACCGTTCCGCCGTCCTGCCCATCACCTTCTTCGCCTCCATCGGCGAGAATGAACTCGAGGCGTCGCTCAGGGAGCTCTGTCTCGCGGCCGAACGTAAGATCGACCAGGGCTACTCGCTCATTATACTTTCCGATCGGGAAGTATCCGCGTCAAAGGCGCCCCTTCCGGCGCTCCTGGCGGTCGCCGCGGTACATCGCCATCTTGTTAAAGTACAGAAACGCGCCTCGGCCGGGCTCATCATCGAAACCGGCGAAGCCCGCGACGTCATGCACTTCGCCATGCTCATCGGCTACGGCGCCAGCGCGGTCAACCCCTACCTTGCCTTCGAGCTCATCGCCGATATGAAGGAACGCGGCAGGCTGCCCGCCTCCTTACGGCTCGAAAATGCCCTTGAGAACTATGTAACGGCGGTCAAAAAAGGGCTGCTCAAGATCATGTCGAAAATGGGCGTCTCCACCATCCGCTCGTACCGCGGCGCCCAGATCTTCGAGGCGGTCGGCCTGGATCCCGCGTTTGTCGATAACTACTTTCCCGGCACCTCCTCGCGCATCGGCGGTATCGGGGCGCGTGAAATAGCGCGCGAAACGCTCGAACGCCACGCACTTGCCTTTTCAAAAAACGATCCGGAGCTGGAAACGCTCGACTCCGGCGGCCAGATC
This sequence comes from uncultured Fibrobacteraceae bacterium, assembly GCA_964651515.1. Lineage (GTDB taxonomy): Bacteria > Fibrobacterota > Chitinivibrionia > Chitinivibrionales > Chitinispirillaceae > BOG-1184. Next base: position 18,904 of record CAZYYB010000027.1, on the reverse strand, counting down.
AACTACCGCCGATTTTCCGAAAAGCACCTTCTGTCGCCCGATGCCGTCATCGCCCTGCAACGTGCGGTGCGGGAGAATAATTACGCCTGGTACCGGCAGTATGCCGACGTCATCAACAATTTCAACCGTAACCTGTGCACCTTGCGCGGATTGTTTACCTTCAAGGAAACCGCCGCCGTTCCCCTGGCCGAAGTCGAACCGGTCGACTCCATAGTCAAGCGCTTCGTCACCACGGCGATGTCGTTCGGCTCCATAAGCAAAGAGGCGCACGAAACCATGGCCATCGCCATGAACCGGCTCGGCGCGGCTTCGAACTCCGGCGAAGGGGGCGAGGACGAGGAACGGTACCTCCCTCTTGCCAATGGCGACTCGAAAAAGAGCGCGGTCAAGCAGGTTGCCTCGGGCCGCTTCGGCGTCACGAGTAACTACCTGGTAAACTCGCGGGAATTGCAGATCAAGATGGCGCAGGGCGCCAAGCCCGGTGAAGGCGGGCAGCTTCCCGGCCACAAGGTGAACGAGGTCATCGCCAGGGTCCGCCACTCCACGCCCGGCGTCATGCTCATCTCGCCGCCGCCGCATCACGACATCTATTCCATCGAAGACCTGGCCCAGCTCATCTTCGATCTTAAAAGCGCGAATCCGGCCGCCCGCATCTCGGTGAAACTGGTCGCCGAAGTCGGCGTGGGAACCGTGGCCGCCGGCGTCGCGAAGGGAAAGGCGGACATGGTGCTTATCAGCGGGCATGACGGCGGCACGGGCGCCTCCCCGCTCTCCTCCATCAAATATGCCGGCATCCCGTGGGAGATCGGCCTCGCCGATGCCCAGCAGACGCTCGTCATGAATCACCTGCGCGACCGCATCCGCGTGCAGGTCGACGGCCAGCTCCGGACCGGGCGCGACGTGGTTATCGCCGCCCTGCTCGGCGCCGAGGAGTTCGGATTCGGCACCATCGCGCTGGTCGCCCTCGGCTGCGTCATGATGCGCAAGTGTCACCTTAACACCTGCCCGGTCGGCATCGCGACGCAGGATCCCGAACTGCGCAAGCGGTTTACCGGCAAGCCCGAACACTGCATGAACTTCATGCGGTTCATCGCCGACGATGTCCGGGAAATCATGGCTTCGCTCGGCATCAGGACCTTCGACGAACTGGTCGGCAGGGTCGACCTGCTCGATGTCAACGGCGCCATCGACCACTGGAAGCGCCGCGGCCTCGATTTCTCGCGCGTGCTCGCCATACCGGAGGTTCCCGCCGGATCGTCGCTGCGCTGCACCGCGAAACAGGTGCACGATTTTTCCCTGTCGCTCGATCCCGAACTCATCGTGCAATCGGCGAAGGCGCTCGAAAAGAAGGAACCGGTCAGCCTGTTTGCCTCCATCCGCAACAAAAACCGCACCGTCGGCGCCACCCTCTCGGCCGAGGTGTCGAACCGGTTCGGGTCGAAGGGGTTGCCGCCGGACACCATAAAGTGCAAATTCACCGGATCAGCCGGCCAGAGCTTCGGCGCGTTTCTCGCGCCCGGCATCACCTTCGAGCTCGAAGGCGACGCCAACGACTACTTCGGCAAGGGGCTCTCGGGCGGGAAACTCATCGTCTTTCCGCCGAAGGCATCCACCTTCCGGCCGCAGAATAACAGCATTACCGGCAACGTGAACCTGTTCGGCGCGACGAGCGGCGAAGCGTACATCAACGGCATGGCCGGGGAACGGTTCGCGGTTCGCAACAGCGGCGCCGTCGCGGTCGTCGAAGGCGTGGGCGACCACGGGTGCGAGTACATGACCGGCGGCACCATCGTCGTGCTGGGCAAGACCGGGGTGAATTTTGCGGCGGGCATGAGCGGGGGCATCGCGTACGTGCTCGACGAGGACCAGCTGTTCGATACCAAGTGCAACCTCGAAATGGTCGATATCGAGCCGGTCGCCGACGAGCGTGACGAGCGGCTTCTCTACCGCCTGATAAGCGATCATGTCCAGCTCACGGGGAGTGAATATGCCGCGCGCATCCTCCGCGACTGGACCGAAATGCTGCCGCAATTCGTCAAGGTAATGCCGATCGACTATCGCAAGGCGCTCGAACGCATGCAGAAGGAAGAATCCAAGGAAACAGAAGTGGTGGCCATCACCGAGGAGGTTTTCAAATAAATGGGCAAAGCGACCGGATTTCTCGAATTTCCCCGCGTTACCGGCACCTACCGGCCGGTCGGCGAACGCGTGAACGATTACCGTGAAATTACCCTGCCGCCCTCGCCGGAGGATCTGTCGAAGCAGGGAGCGCGGTGCATGGATTGCGGCATTCCCTACTGTCATGCCGCCGGCTGTCCGGTGTACAACCTGATTCCGGAGTGGAACGACTCGGTCTTCCGCGGCTACTGGAAAGAGGCGCTTTCGCGCCTCGAAGCGACGAACAACCTGCCCGAGATCACCGGCCGCGTCTGCCCGGCGCCCTGCGAAACATCCTGCACGCTCTCGATCAACAGTGCACCGGTAACGATCAAGCAGCTGGAGCTCGCCATCGTCGAAAACGGATTCAAGCAGGGCTGGGTGGTCCCCCGGCCGCCGCGTCACGAGAGCGGCAGGAAGGTTGCCATCATCGGCAGCGGCCCGGCCGGACTCGCGGCCGCGCAGCAGCTTCGTCGCGCGGGACACAGCGTCACGGTGTTCGAAAAAGCCGCACGACCGGGCGGCATCCTGCGCTACGGTATTCCCGATTTCAAACTGGAAAAGTGGGTGATCGACCGCCGCCTGAAACAGATGGCGGGCGAGGGCGTCGCCTTCGAACCGAATGTGCTGGTAGGCGAGGATGTCTCGATACGCTACCTCCGCCGGACCTTCGATGTCGTGCTCCTGACCGTCGGCGCCGGGCATCCGCGCGATCTGGTCGCCGAGCGCCGGGATCTCGACGGCATCCACTTCGCCATGGAGTACCTTACCCGGTCGAATAAGACCGTTTCCGGCGAAGGTTTTGCCGGCGGCGCGATATCCGCAAAGGACAAGTGCGTCCTGGTCATCGGCGGGGGCGACACCGGTTCCGACTGCGTGGGCACCGCCCACCGCCAGGGAGCGAAGAAAGTCTACCAGTTCGAAATCCTGCCGAAGCCCACGGTCTGGGAACAGTCGTGGAACCCGGTCTGGCCTATGTGGCCGAATATCCTCCGGTCATCGAGCTCCCACGAGGAGGGGTGCGATCGGGAGTGGTCGATCCTGACCAAAAAATTTTCAGGGAAAGAAACGGTTGCCGAAGGCACCTTCGCACGGGTCGAGTGGCGGAAGGACGAAAGCGGCAAACAGACAATGGTCGAGGTTGCCGGAAGTGAATTCTCGCTCAAGATCGATCTCGTCCTCCTGGCGCTCGGCTTCGTGCATGCCGAACACAGCCGCCTCACCGACGAGCTCGGCGTCGACTTCGACGAGCGTGGGAATATCAGGTTCCGGCAGGATTACAGCACCTCGACAAAGGGCGTGTTCGTGGCAGGGGATGCGGGAACGGGAGCATCGCTCGTGGTACGGGCGATCTATCACGGACGCGCGGCGGCGGGGGAGATCGATAACTATTTGAAAGGATGAGGGATGAAGGATGAGGAAGGAAAAAGATAAAGGATGAAGAATAACGTCAACTTTGGTGGGGAAACCACCTTGCGGTGGTTTCCCCACCAAAGGCATTAATATCGATTCCCCCACCAGAAACATTAGTACCCCGGCAAAAAAATTATATTGAACGATCCATTATGCGACTCCACTACCTTCAACACGAAGCATCCGAGGATCCCGGCTCCATCCTCACCTGGGCCGGGGAACGGCGTCACGCGGTTAACGGATCGATGATCTTCAACGGCGAGCCTCTCCCCGCCCTCGACTCTTTCGACCTGCTGGTCATGATGGGCGGCTACATGAGCGTCTACGAGGAGGATCTCCACCCCTGGCTCGTCGGCGAGAAGAAGTTCGTCAGGCAGGCGGTCCGAGAGGGCAAGGCGATGCTCGGCGTCTGTCTGGGCGCGCAGCTCATAGCGAGTGCGCTCGGGGCTGCGGTTCGCAAAAACCGGTGCAGGGAGATCGGCTGGTTTCCGGTAACCCTCACCCCCGAGGGCGAGCGAGCGCCAATCATCGAAGGCTGGCCGAAGACGATCGAGGCGTTCCACTGGCACGGCGATACCTTCGATCTTCCCGAGGGCGCGGTCAGGCTGGCCGAAAGCGACGCCTGCGTCAATCAGGCCTTTTTATTCGGCGATCGGACCGTGGCGCTTCAATTCCATGTCGAAACAACGGCGGACAGCGTGATGCGGCTGGTTACCGGCTGCGGCGAGGAACTCGACGGAAGCGGCCCTTACGTGCAATCGGCGGATGCAATTCTCGCGAACAGGGATCCCCTGCCGGAATTGCCGAAACTGCTGTTTCCGATGCTGGACCGGCTGGCTGACCTGCGCTCCCGATAAATTCCTCCGCAGGCTTCCGGAGGGCTCCGGGCCGGCGGGGCAAACTCAGGCGATCACTCCGGGAACCATAACTTCATCAATTGGGTTATCTCGTCGTTTGCGCCTTCGGCAAACTCCTTGATATTGATCCCATAATCCTGCGGCACCAGGTCCTCGGGCGAAACCTCGACCTCGGTTTCGCCGCTGTCGCCGAGATCCTGCTGTATACAGATCGAATTTGCCGCTGCGACAAGTTTCACGAGAATGGCATGCTCCGCGGATTTTTCCGGAATGCCGGGCAGGTTGTGGTGATATTCGATGCCGGTGATGAGCGATTCGGGGAGACCCCACCGCCTCGCGAGCCACGCGCCGGTGGCCGCATGGTCGAACCCGATGATCTCGACCTCGGCCTGCCGGAGCGAACACCCGGTGGCCTGGGCGCGCTCCGATGCGGCAATGAACTCATGGTGGAGAAACTGGACGAAGATAAGCCGTCCTATGTCGTGTGTCAAACCGCAGACGAAGGCGGTGCCGGGCTGCGCATACTTATAGTGTCCCGAAAGTTTCCGCGACAGAAGTCCGCACGCGATGCAGTGCTGCCAGAATAGATCGGGATCGAACCAGCGGCTCCTGCCGATGCGAAACGACCGTATGACGCTCAGCCCGAGAATGATATTGTACAGGGTGTTGATTCCGAGCATGACGACCGCGTGGTTGATCGACGTCACCTGGGTGGTCAGCCCGTAGAAGGCCGAGTTGGCCAGCCGGATGATCCGCAGCGTCAGCGCCGGGTCATGCATGATCACCTTGGAGATCTCCTTAAGATCGATGTCCCGGTCTTTCATGAGTCCCATCACGCGCGTTGCAACAATAGGCAACGAAGGAATTTCGTTTATCTCGCCGATTTTTTTTTGAATAAGTGCGTCCATGAAAAACCCTTTTCTCGTTGTGGCCTCAGCCCTTCTCTCCGCCGCCGGGCGATAGCTTCGCCGGCAGCGCTCCCCGACCACTGATTATAACATTGGTTGCGGAATCTGTCGAAGGGTGATTTAAGCTCGGGTGCACTTTTTACGCGTTCGGCCGGTCGATCGGGCGACACTTCCCGCAGTTCGCGGAGGCATCGCCGTACGCTGCCCTTGCAATGAGTTTCGGCAGAAAGTACGATTATTAATGAGAGGGCTCCGCGCAGGGGGGGGACAAGCTCACGGAGAGCGTTCATCCGGAAACGGCACGGCGGGACGCCGCGGGGAGCCCGACGATGCCGTTTATTATGAAGGTGCGGATCGAGAAAACCATCTTCGGCGATCCCTGCAAGCGAGCCGAAAGGGGACGATTTCGGGTCGGTATTTGAGATGGAATGTATTATATTAAAAAATGGTTTGGATCATCAGGACGCGAGTTCCGGAGAAGCCCTGCAGGGTTTCACGATGACCCTGTGATACAACGAAGCGGCGCGGCGCAGCGGGAAGGGCGGTTAGTTAACCTATGCATATGTCGGGCACCTTTATGAACGAAAATTCTACCCGGTGCGAGGGCGTTATGCTTCCTCCCTCTCCGGAAAAAACGGAGGAGGATATCCGCAAGAGTATCGAAGCGGAAATCCAGGAGATGGAAAAATATAAATGGTACCTTGGAGTTCAGCTTCAGCATGATCCGTTGCAGGATCGCTCTCTGAACGATATCTACTGTGAATGGATCGATAAGTATGCCGCGGATTTCAGAAAATTCTGGGAGGGAAAGAAGCAGGATAATCAACAGGTCGCCCGGTAGCTCCCCCAAGTAAAATCTTCCATCCCCTGCGACCGGCGCTCGATCGCACCATCAGCAGGCGGATAGGTGGCTTTTTTAATTCCCTTCCCTCGATTTCATCCCGGTTGCAGGGATCGCCTCGCCTTGCACACGCGGCAAGAGGCCGTCGGGCCATGCCCATCCCCGGATTTCATTGCTTCCAATGGGGGATTTCAGGTGAAGGGCATCCTTCGTGATATATTTTAGTGGCGTTGCCGCACCCGCATCGCGGGTGCGCGTGCAGCCGTTGCGAAGTTCCCGGGCTCCCGATCCATCGGGGGCGGTCGCGCAATAATCAGCGAAAACTTTCTCCCGCAGGAGAGATCATGTTCCCTGCCCTCATTTCTTGGGCCGTACCTTTTTTTCTTATTCCGATCGCCTACCTCTTTTATCGTTTTCTCCCGCTGCGAAAAGTACGCTATATCGGCTATGCGATTTTGCTCATTGCGGCTTTTTTCCTGGACCTCTTCCGGCTTTCTTTTCATAAGGATATTTTCGATACGGTCCTGCGCCTGGGAGTGACCTTTATCCTGGCCGAGTTTTTCTGGAACCTGCTCCGGTTAAAAAAAATGAAACTTTTCTCCGTGCTGGCGGTTATTGCCCTCGGCCTCTTTGCACTGGAGTTCAAGCAGTGGATGGCCGGCGGTCCGGCCCATGGACGGGAGTTATGGTCGGAAAAAGTAGCCAGCACCTATCGAACCGAAACGGCCTTCTATTACCTGAAGGACCGGGAGATTTTCGAGCCCGGTCATCCCGGCCGGGAGTTGATACTCTCCCGACAGGTCGGCTCCTCCCCTTTCGAACGGAAGATCAGCCGGTATCCGACGCCCAAGGGATTCAAGGAAACCGACTTTCTCTATGCGTGGAGTACCACACCGCAGGGCGTCCGTCTCGATCTCCATGTTCCCGGCTTCGATCGCCAGATCTGGACCATGGGGGAAGGATTCTGACCACCCCCGAAATCGTGCCTTCCTTTTTTTATTGCGGGCATCTTGTTCAGTAATCAAGCGATGAATTATACTATAGTAATCCTTAGTAATCCTTAATATTTGGAAATCAGCCGGGTAAGGAGAATTTATGAAAAGCAAAATCATCGGCCGCACTGTCGGTTGCGCGGTACTCCTGGTTATGTCCGCCGGAATGGCCTGCAATACGTCGACGGGCCCCAAAGCTGCTACCGGCGCCATGGCCGTTCTCCAACCGACGGCCGGGCAAACCTTCAAGGTCGGCGATACCATAAAGGTAAAATGGACCGTCAGATATCCCGACAGCATCAGCAGCATTATCGTTACCCTCTACCACCTTCCCGACGCGGTGCCGATTACGCTTGGCAGCAATTCTTTTGCCTACCCGGATACGACCTTCTCGTGGGTAGCCGACAGTGCGGCCGTTTCCGGGCACTGCTACATCAAGCTTCAGGAGTACTTTAATAATGTAGTGCCCGATTCTTCCGGAACCTTTTCAATAACCTATTAGTCATTGTCAAGGAGTCTCATGCGGTACACGAAAATTTTTACGCCACTGATTGCATCCCTGCTGTTATCGATAACCCTCGCCCAGGGCCAGACCGGGGCTTCCGCCGGCGGGCAGATGGCAAAAACTTCGCCCTCCGCGGTGCAGAAAAAAGGTCAGGACACCCTCGTGGTGCTTGCCCGCCTCACCGAAATTCCGGGCGCCCTGCCGCCGAACGATCTCTACAACTATGTCTATATCATGAAGTACCGGGTGATAAAAGTGCTGAAGGGCTCCTATAAAAAACAGGAGATCCTGGTGGGCCATTACAACCCGCTCATCCCCCGCCGACAGATAAAGGACCGGATGCACCCGCTCACGGGGGGCGATGTCGTGAAATTCGAGAAGGGCGCCAGGCAACGGCTCGTACTGGTGACGCCGATCGAGCGGGTCTGGAAGGATGCGGTGGAAGACAACTACCCCGATTCCGACCTCGACAAATATTACGCACTCAAAGCGGAAACAGCGCAATAATTCCCGGCAGGCATCGGTCCGGCCGACGGCGGGACAAGGGCCCCGATCATCCAGGCTGCGAGGCAGTTAACGCATGGTTTTTTCTTCCCATATTTTCCTGTTCTACTTCCTGCCGTTCTTTCTCCTGGTGTACTTTCTGCTCCCTTTCAAGTGGAAAGGACTGTATGTAAAGAACGCCTTCATCACGGTCATGAGCTACGTCTTTTACGGGTGGCTCGTCCCCTGGTTCGTGATCCTGATGTTCATCACCACCATCAACGACTATGTCTGCGGCCTGATAATAAGCGCGCCCGGACAGGTGCAGTGGAAACGCAAGGCGGCGCTTATTTTCGCGATCGTCACCGACCTGTCGCTCCTCGCCTATTTCAAGTACTCCATGTTTTTCATGTCCGAGGTAGTCAACCGGGTTGCGTTTCTCCTGGGCGGCGGACCCCATGCATTCTCGGTCGCCTCGGTGCTTCTCCCCTCCGGCATCTCATTTTACACCTTTGTCGGCCTGAGCTACACCATCGATGTCTACAAAGGCGAGGCGAAGCCGGCGCGCAATTTTTCGGTGTTCTCCTGTTTTGTCGGACTCTTCCCCCACCTTATCGCCGGACCGATCATCCGCTACCGGACCGTTGCGGAGCAGCTCGATAACCGGGTGCACTCGATTCCGAAGTTCGCGAGCGGCGTGGCGATCTTCAGCCTGGGGCTCGGCAAGAAGATCATTCTCGCCAACGCGGTCGCCCCGATCGCCGATGCCGCCTTCGGCAGCGACGGTCCCGGTTGCCTCAATGCCTGGTGGGGCGTGATGGCCTACGCCTTCCAGATCTACTTCGATTTCTGCGGCTATTCCGATATGGCCGTCGGCCTTGCGCGCATGCTCGGTATCGAATTCATCAAAAATTTCGACGGTCCCTATAAATCGCGCAGCATCACCGCATTCTGGGCTAAATGGCACATCTCCCTGACCAATTTCATCCGGGACTACCTCTACATTCCCCTCGGCGGCAATCGCGCCGGCAAAGGCAGGATGTATTTCAACCTCTGCCTCTGTTTTTTCCTGAGCGGTCTCTGGCACGGCGCCAAATGGACCTTCGTTCTCTGGGGAATCTACCAGGGCGTGTTCCTCGTTCTCGAACGGATGGCGGGCAAGAAAACCTTCTACCACTGGCTGCCGAAGTGGGGGCAGGTTGCGCTTACCTTTGTCGTCGTGATGTTCGGCTGGGTGCTCTTCCGGGCGCCCGATCTGGGACAGGCCCTGCACTACTGGGGCGCCATGGTCGGAACGGTGCGGGGAGCGGCCACCGCGCCGATGCTTTCAGTCGAGCTCTTCACGACGCGCCATATCGTCGAAATGCTCCTCTGCGGCATATTCGTATGGCAGCCGCTGCAGGCGCATGAATGGGTGCGCAGCCTCACCATGCCGAGGGCGCTGCTCTGTACCGCCGTTCTCATACTGGCCATTATCACCATGTTCACGCAGACCTACAACCCTTTCCTTTATTTCCAGTTTTAGCCGGGGGCGCGCCATGAACTTCATGAAACGTCTCCTTGCCGCCCCCCTCATCGCTGTGTTCCTGCTGGTCATCGCCGCGGTACCGGTAACCCAGGCCGTCGTGGAACTCCGCAAGGGCAGGGGAATCCAGGCCCTCGATCTTTTAGAAGATCTCACGCTTACCCCTTTCCGTAATGCGAATACGATGCACAACCTGGCACTGGGTGCCTCCCGTTACCTCGACACTCTGGCCGGGGAACTCCATGCATCCACCGATTCGTCGGGCGACCGGATCGACCTCCTGGTCGACGATGCGGCGGCAAACCTCGAAGACCTGAAAAAGGCGGTCCTCACCCGGAACCGCCATATCACCACCGATTCGGTAATTCCGGCGGTATTCCGGCTCGATTCCCTTGCCGCACGGCTCGCCGATTTCGGGCGGGAACTGCATGCCGGCGCGCCGCAGCCGCAGATCGCCGCCGACCTCGCCGCCATGCGGAGCGCGACCGATTCGCTGGCCGAAGCGTACCCGAAGCCGTCGCTTGCCGCCCTCCCCCTCCTCGCGGCCGGCGGGTGGCGGTATATTCTCTGGAACGACCGCTACCTGCGGCCCTACGAAAAGGAGCTTGAGAACGCCTCCATTTTCGCGACCGCGGCAAGACCGCGCATGCAGTTCCTGCGCTATTTTCTGTTCCGCGACCTCGGCGAAAAGGGCGTTCTCGGCGGCAAGGGATGGTTTTATTACAAGCCCGATGTCGACTTTCTTGTCAAGCCCGACGTGCTCGATCCGCGTTCGATCGTGGTCGACCCCAACGAAAAAACACTTTCCGATAATCCGGTCGCGGCAATCGTAAAATTCAAACAGCAGCTGAATGACGCCGGCATCGACCTCCTGCTGGTCATCATGCCCACCAAGCCGAGCATCTATCCCGATCTCCTTGCCCCCTCGATCGCCTCCTCGGCAGCCGGAACGCTCAGCCATTCGAAGCGGATGATGGCCGACCTCCGCCGGGCGGGCGTCGAGGTTCTCGATCTGTTCGGCCCCTTTGCGACGGAGCGGCTCCACGACGCCGAGCGGGGCGACTCGCTCTACCTCCATGAGGATACCCACTGGAAGGGGCGCGCGGTGCGTCTGGCCGCCCATCTGCTCGCCCAGCGGATCGAGCGGTACCCCTGGTACCGGCCGGGCTCGACCGAATACGCGATCGATTCGGTCACCGTCGACCGCACCGGCGACGTAGCGGTGATGACGACCCTTCAGGCCGACAAGGTACGCGGATTCTACGGTGCGTTTGAACCGGAAAAGACCCGGTGCTACCAGGTCTATCGCGTCACCCGCGACTCTTCGGGGGCCGTTGCGGAACGGACGCTCTACAAGGACGATTACCGTTCTTCCCCAATCCTCCTCCTCGGCGACAGTTTTTCGCGCATCTACCAGACCGATGAGCCGCGAAGCGCCGGGTGGATCGCCCACACCGCCTTCGAGCTGTCGCAGCCCATTGCGTCATTGGTCAATGACGGCGGCGCCTCGACCCTGGTGCGCCAAACTCTGGCCCGCAATCCGAAGCTGCTTAAAGGGAAGAAACTCGTCGTCTGGGAGATCGTGGAACGCGATTTCAGGTTCGGCGAGCAGGGGTGGAAGGAGGTTGCACTTGATATTCCATGAAATTCTGGCGGGGGAACCGCGAATATAAAGGCCTTTGGTGGGGGAACCTCGCTGCGCGGGTTCCCCCTGGTCGGAGCCGCGCAAAGCCGCGTCTCCCGACCACCCCTTCCAGCGGAAGTGCGCGCCGATGCCTGCGTTCCGCAGGCGGTCGCGCACCCCCGCAACGCTCCCATTAGGTAGAAAACATATTTTTTAAAATCAACTGGTGATTGCTTTATAATAGGTGACTTTTTCTTATGCTCTTCTCCCGTGTTTTTTCTACCTTAAAAGAGGGAACCCGCGCAGCGAGGTTCCCCCACCGGAAAACCTTGAACTATCACAGAAAGTACCGATCATGAAATCCCGCATCATAGTATCTTCCGTCTGTGCTCTTTTAATAATACAGGTTACTATTCATGCCGAACCCTATAAAACCCTCACTAAAAATTTCAATCGGTGCACCTCGCGGGTCATGGTTCGCTCCATTCATATCCCGACCGCGGCAAACCTCGACGCCGCAGCCTACCTTGCCAACCCGGTCCGGTACGATCCGCAGAAATACCGGCCGAAGAAGCCGGGTAAAAAAATCACCCTCGCCGATTGCACCTTCGGCGGAGCGATCGTCTCGCCGTGCATCTCCCTTGCGCAAACACCGCTTACCGAGAGTGAAATGGGGCGGCCCTTTGCCTGGGAGGCGCTCCGGAACCGGATCTGGGAACTGACTAAAACCGATCTTTTCTCGAAAATCACCCGAGCGGTAAGCGGCAGGAAGTGGGCGGACTCCACGATCTACGCCCCCTACCAGGAGATCGCCTGCGTTTACGTGCACGGTGCGGGCGATACCGCGTCGCTCTGGGCACGGATAGAGTTCAGGCCGTGGGTGACCTTTGCGGGCGCTCTCCCGGATGAAAACCACGACGGCTTCAGGGAGTGCTACGGCCGCATCGAGACCGGGGACCTCGACCACGCGGTGTTGAAAAAGGCGATCGATTGGATGCTGTCCGATTACGCGCAGACGGTTTTGACAAAGGACCAGGTTGTCGACTGGGCGAACACGCTCGCCTCCTACTGGTACCCCAAGCTCAATACCGACGTGGTCGACATGACCGGCGCCTCCGCCTGGCCGACGCCGGAAACGGAAGGCGGGATCCGCGCCGGATTGAAGGGCTTTTCCATTGCGAACCCGCTCGTCGTCATCCGCGGTAACCCCTACGGGACGGTGATTTACAATGTCTTTGCGGTCGATTTTCCGGAAGCGCCCGCTCCCGCCGCGGCGGCTGCCCCCGTTCAGGCGATTATTCCCGCGAAAACCGGTGCGACACCGGCAATCGCCTCCGCCCCGAAAGGCGGGGCGCGCGTCGACGACAGCGCCCGCTTTGCATTGGAGAGAGCCGATTACGGCGACTACGCGGCGTGGGCGAAAAAGGACGAGCCGTTCCGCCGGGCCAACTTCGATTTCCTGAAAAGTCTGCCCAAGGAGCAGATGGCGTTTGCCGGCAGGGACGGCTGGCTCTTCTTCCGCCACGAAATCGAGTACCTTAACGGCGGCGATCTCGCCCTGCAGCCGCATGACGACAATCCCCTGACGCGGCTGCTTGAGTTCAAGAAGCTCCTCGAAGCGAAAGGGGTAACGCTCCTGTTCTGCCCGGTCCCGAACAAGTCCGACATTTACTTCGATAAGCTTCCCGCGGGAAGCGCCCCGGCCGATACCACGATCATCAACCCCTGGGGACGCAAATTCCTGAACGACCTGCAACGGGAGGGGGTCGGCGTGATCGACCTGCTGCCGCTGTTCCTGTCGGCCCGGCGGGAGGATTCCACGGCACATGAGCCGCTCTTCCAGAAGCACGACACGCACTGGACGTCACGGGGGGCGGTACTTGCCGCGCGCGCCATCGCGGAACGCGTACGCTCGCTTCCCTGGTACGGCGAGGCCGCGAAAAACACGGTGCGCTACGACCAGCGCGACACCACCTTTCCGCGCCGGGGCGACCTGGTCGACAAGCTGCCCGAGTCCGAGCAGGCGGGCTTCCCGGCCGACGAAATAAGCGGCCGGCAGGTGTTCAATCCCGACGGCACCCTCTACAAGGCCAACAACCCCGACGCCCCGATCCTGCTCATCGGCGACAGTTTCACCGGCGTTTTCGAACTCGTCGACTGCAAGGGGGCCGGCGTCGGCGCCCATATCGCGGAAGAGACCGGACTCCCGGTCGATATCATCACCAGCTGGGGCGGCGGCCCGCTCGTTCGCGACAAGATGCTGCGCGCGAGGAAATCATTGCTGGCGAAGAAGAAGATCGTCGTCTATCTGATGACGGCGCGGGATCTCTACCAATACAGTCAACATTGGGGAGCGGTGGAGGAGAAGTAATTAAATCAAGTTACATCCCCGGTGGTTTTTTAAAAAAGTCAAATTCTTTTTTTGGATGGCCGAGCCGGAATCCAAAATCAAAGTCAAATTCTTTTTTTTGGATGGCCGAGCCGGGTCACCCCCGCGATGAAGGAGTGCTTCATAAGGAGCCTCTGCGGGGGGGACCCACGGGTTCTCTGCGAAAAAAGACAAATGCAACTCTCATTTAAGGCTTTTCGCCATTCGCCGATGGAAAGAAAATCTTGTCTCATGATCTTTTCCCGTTTTTTCTACCTGATGATGGCGTTGCGGGAGTAGCCCGGCACTTCCGCAGGAAAGGGTGCGTCGGAGACACGGCTTTGCGCGGCTCCCCCACCAGCATTTGTGGTAAAAGCGGGTGCCCCCACCTGAGTAGTGCAGAGTACACATCCGCTTATAGAAAGTTCATCTCAATAATTACTATATTATCCGATAGTCGATTCACCATCTCACATCCATGACCCTTAATGGAGACCCATCATGCTCACAACGAGTAACGTAGTTCTTGCCCTTTCCGCCGCCCTTACCCTCGCCGCCTCCGCCCTCGCCCAGGAGGCCCCGCTCGGCTCGATCTCGCCCATGAGCGGCGATGAAAAAAAGGCGCTCGGCGGTTTAAAGGGGCAGATTTCCGGAAAAATCGTCTGGTCGAGCTCCCGCGTCAGCTCCAAGCACGATATCTGGATCATGAACGCCGACGGCACGGACCAGAAGCAGCTCACCGTGAAACCGAACAATGTCGACTGGTTCCCGCGCTTTTCGCCCGACGGCAGGACCGTGCTCTTTGTCCGGAGCAAATCGGGCTGGGTGCCGGAGACCGATGCCGAAATGTTCGAGAAGTGGGACCTGTGGACCATCGGCGTCGACGGCAAGGGCGAGAAAATGGTGGCGTCCGACGCGGTCTGGGGGACCTGGAGACCGGGGGGCGATTCGATCGTCTTCGCCCGCGGGCCGAAGGTATTCATCAAGAAGATCGATGCGACCGACGAGAAGGAGATTTTCGACGTCGAGGCCCATTTCAAGAAGGGAGCGGTCGCCCAGCAGCCGGAACTATCGCCGAACGGAAAGTGCCTGGCACTGACGATCCGCGGCACGGTCCGCAAAACATGCATCTGGAACTTCGAAAAGAATGAGCTCTATGAGACCGGCGGCGGCTGCGAAATGGCCTGGTTTCCTTCCGGGAACAAGGTTTACAGAATGAACGAAGGCACCGGCAACGGCGGCACCGAGGTTCTTCAAATCGACCTCGACAGCACCGGAAAACCGGTGAAAAAAGTCGGAGGGCTGTCGATCCCCGCGGAGATGCATTTCATGGACCTGCCGGGGAGACGGTCGCACGAGTATTTTCCCGAGGTTGACCCAACAGGAACATGGCTTGTCTGGTGCGCTTCCCAGGGCGGCCATGAGCACGACATCGCCGACTATGAGGTTTATGTCTGGAAAATCGGCACCGACGCGAAAACCGCCGTCCGTTTAACCTTTAATACGGCAAATGACCGCTGGCCCGACCTGTTTCTGACGCCGCAGGGGTTCGGGAAAGCCGGAACGGATGGCACAGCACCTCACTGACGTGCCCGACGGCAAGCCGCGCAATGGTATATACTCGAACCGCCCCCCCCTCCCTGAAGCGGTACCGGGGGGGGGCACTTCTGCCGGAGTGAGGCGAAGACCGGAACTGATCCGCCTGAAAACAGGACCGAAAAACAAAAGGATACTTTATGGATAAAGCGCCGCCTACCGCCGACCGGGCCGGGAATCCCGACCCGAAGGTTGACACCCGTCCCGTGCTCAACCGGCGCAATACCAGGGTCAATCAATTCGCCATCATCGGAATTCTCATTCTTCTTGCGGCGGCAATTCTTCCCATCGTTAAAATATTCTTTGTCCCCGTCGTCGTCGCCGCGACGCTTTCCACGCTTTTTTTCCCGCTCTACCTTCGTATCAGGAAACTCGTCGGCAACCGTGCCGGCCTCGGTTCGATCCTCTGCTGCCTCGGGATCCTGCTCTGCCTGCTCGCCCCCACCTACCTGGTCGTCTACCTCGTCCTGCAGCAGGCGTTCGGACTCT
The DNA here is from genome assembly GCA_964651515.1 of uncultured Fibrobacteraceae bacterium. GTDB lineage: Bacteria > Fibrobacterota > Chitinivibrionia > Chitinivibrionales > Chitinispirillaceae > BOG-1184. Next base: position 3,146 of record CAZYYB010000027.1, on the reverse strand, counting down.
ACCACTCCATCGGACCCGTGATCGCCGACATCATCGCCAAGGGCGGCTCCAGCCAGGCATTCATGCACCTCAAGAGCCTGCCGGTCTACCATAAATCAGGCCTTGACAATGTCGACCTCACCGTCCCCATCCAGGAGGGGGTAAAGACCATTCTCGCCACCGGCACCAGTGCACTCACCAGGACCTCTTCGGGCGTCCTCGCACTGGTCGCCAATGTTTTCGTGATGTTTTTTACCATGTTTTACTTCTTCCGGGACGGTGAAGCGCTCGTAACGCGTCTTAAATATCTCGTCCCCATTCGCGAAGATTACGAGGATATGATTATCGCCCGGTTCCTCCTCATCTCCCGCGCCACCATCATGGGCACCATGTTTCTGGGCCTCCTCGAAGGAAGCCTCGGCGCCGTTACCCTTTTGGTATTCGGCACCAAGGCGTGGGTCCTGTGGGGCTTCATCATGATCATTCTCGCGACCCTGCCCTTTATCGGCACCTGGGTCGTTCTGGTCCCCGCCGGCCTGATCCAGATTTTCATGGACAATACCTGGCAGGGGTGCACGATGATCTTCATGGGTCTCATCGTCATCGGCAATATCGACAATTTCCTGCGACCGAGAATCGTCGGCCGGGGGGCGAAACTTCACGACCTCGTCGTCTTTTTCTCGTCGCTGGGCGGCATTGTGATTTTCGGCGTCATGGGATTCATCGTGGGCCCGGTCATCGCGGCCCTGTTCATCTCGGTCCTCGACATTTACGGAATGGAGTTCGAGCGGCACCTGAAGGGTCCCTGATTCATACTTTTTCCCCGGACGTCGACAATCCGCGGAGCCGGGGCAGGACGAACAACCGCCGCGCATTGCCGGTCGTCTCCTCCCCAATCCTCTCGACGGGGCAGCCGCGAAGCGCCGAAAGCGCCGTCGCGACCAGCGTCGTAGTTGCCGGCTCGTTCTCCCCCGGTGCAACGCCGGGCGGCGGGATATCCGGCGAGTCGGTTTCGATGAGAAGAAACGGCTCCGGAACCGCCGCCGCGCAAGCGCGGCCTTTCCGGTTTCGTTCGTAAATGATCGATCCGGAGAAGGAGAGCGACACATTCAAGGCCGTCAGTCGCGGTATGAGGTCGGGCGATCCTGAGAACGAATGGATCGCCCCGCCATGGGGCAGCCCGCATTGCTCCGTAAGAATCCGCAGCATGTCGCCCCATGCCTTGCGGCAGTGGATCGAAACCGGCCGCCCGAGCTTTCGCGCCAGCGTGAGCTGGGCGATGAAAACATCGGCCTGGTCGGTGTCGTTCGGCTTTTCGGCCGCATGGTCGAGGCCGATCTCCCCGACCGCCGCCTGCGGGAAGGTACGAAGGAAATTTTCGAGTGTTGCGAGCCAGTCGGACGGACGTTCGGCGATGAACCAGGGATGGAGACCGAAAGCGGGAACGACCTGCGGATGCTTCGCGGCGAGGGTCGCCACGGCCCGCCAATCGGAAGGGGCAGTGCCGCAACAGAGCATGTGGGTGACGCCTGCCGCCCCGGCACGGGCAAGGATCTCCGCGATGCGGCCGATGCAGCGCTCATCCTGGAGGTGGCAGTGGGAGTCGAAGAGGGACATACAAAGAATTAAGGAGCCGATACGATAAGCGTGCCGTTTCTTGCATACTCATGGATCGTCGCAGCGCCGGATTCCCACTCCTCCGACGTGAATGCCGATGCTTCAATTGGTTCCCAAACTTCGCCGATAGCCTTTGAGAGAAGATCAATACGGTCCCCCTGAGATAATCCGGCGAAGTTATCGGATACAACAACGACATCACTATCGCTTCCCTCGCGCTGTGTTCCCTGAGCAAACGAACCAAAGAGGACAAGCTTTTGTGCCGCCACGCCATGCAGGGCAAGCACCTTGCCAAGACGGCGCACCGCCTCTATTGCATAGTTTTTATCCATCCACGTACCTCTTCCGTCTCCGCGATGATACGTTGAGCCGTTCTATCGTCATAAATTCTTATCATTTCGGACAACTCTTCCGGATATCGCGTGGCAACATTTGCTCATTAAGATTGGCAATCCATCCGGATATTCTTTCCGGGGGCTTTATCCCGGCTTTTGAAAGTAACCCAATAAGGTTATGGGTTTTCATGGGCATCTCGCCCGTCTTCAGAAAGAGCAACCCTTGAGAGCCTTTTCAACTGAAAGATGGCACATAAAAACCGCATAAAAATTCCTTCCCGACCTGGCCATTATTCGGGCCGTCTCGATATCATACTCGGCCCAACTCATCCATTCGTCGCAATCCTTTGCCATTATTTCGCTTCCGTCTTAGGTCAAACCCCTATTTCATTTTAAAAATAAATCGATCGCGCGCTTGATGCCTGAATATTCCCCCTATAGGGCGACCAATCTCTAAACGCTTTAATAGGCCGGGACCCGCAGCAGATAAGATCGATTCTCAATGGAGGGACACCAAGCGAGCCGATTCGAATGGCGTGCATGAGCGAAAGAGAATAATGGACGGATAAGCCGATATATCCTGAACCCGCAATCGGACGGGCGTTTCTCCGGGAGTGGTTATATCGCGAAAAATGGCAGAGACCTTACACGCTGCCGAAGAAATCCCTCCCGACCGTTTTCCACTCCTCGGCGAGCTTCGCTTCCGGAAATAGCTCCGAAACCACGGAAGCATCCTCAAGGAAATAACGCCTGAATGCCCGGTAGCGGACGTGCCCGTCAAAAAGAGGCGAAATTGTTTCGAGCGTCTGGCGGGCGGTTTCCATGCGTCCGGCCTTACGGTAGATGCAGCAGAGGCCGATGTAGGAGTCGACGGAGGGGTACTGTCCGGCAAGCACCACGCTTTTCTCGAACAGCCGGATCGAATCGATGAGCTCGCCGGTGACCAGAAGCACCTTCGCCGCCATGAGGGCGATCTCTCCGCGGTCCGGATGCCGCTCCACGGCGGCGCGCGCCTCGGCGACGGCCTCGTCATGACGTTGCAGCTCGGTCAGGATACGCAGGAGCCGCAGGGAAGCCTTGATCTTTGCGGCCCTGAAATCGACCCCCACCTGTCCGGGAATCGTCTCCGCGGCGAGGATGCGGCGCAGATGCTCCAGGGCCTTTTCCTTCGATCCGGCGCATTCGCAGGCAACCGCCAGGAGATAGAGTCCGTCG
>CAZYYB010000026.1:0-33818 GCA_964651515.1 uncultured Fibrobacteraceae bacterium | reverse complement strand
CTGGAAGGGGTGCGTCGGAGACGCGGCTTTGCGCGGCTCCGACCAGGGGGAACCACCGCAAGGTGGTTCCCCCACCAAAGGCACTTATTCCCCGTTCCCTTTCCTCAACCCGAACGGCGTATCCTTCAGCACCGCCTCGATGGTCTTGCGGAACAGATCATTCCAGGTGGCGTGCGTCATGCCGAAAATAAAGGTCTGGCCCGCCGCGGTCCTTCCGTAGGCAATCGGCCGGTCCTTTTTATAGTCCCAGATGAGGAACATGATATCGGCATTGAGCGTGGGCGGACTCCCTCCCAGCACGGTTGCGCCCGGAAGCGGGATGCCGGTCCTGCCGTCGTCGCGCGAAAAGGTCAGCTGGTTGAAAACCAGGCCGATGTCGATGTCTTTCCCGATGCACGCCGCCGACGGGAGGTAGAACGTCAGGGGAAGGCTGTCCTTCCCGGCATCGTATTGCAGGGCCAGGAAACAGCTCGTATCGGTCAGGTCCTTGAAGGTGTCGCCCGGGAAAATCGTCGAGGTGTCGAACCGGATGCCCTGCAGGCGGCTCGACAGATTCCGGAGCATCGTCGCGTAGCAGCTGTCGCGGACGATAGCACCGCCGCTCCGCCGGTCGTCGGGAAAGTTTTTGTGCACATCGACGGTATCGATGATCGAAATAAGGTCGCCCGCCGGGGGCAGCAGCGTCAGCGTGCGGTCGCGGCAGGAGCCTGAAGCGTAATCCGGATTGACGACGACAAAGGACGGCGAGCAGCCCGTCATACCGAGGAGAAAGCAGAGCAGCAGGAGGCGTCGCATGAAAGCTCCAGGCATAAACCGTTGAAAAACAACGGGGGAAGGATCCATTGCAGTAAATTAGTTTCCGGCTGCAAAAATTTCAAATCATCTGCCGGTCCGAGCGGATGTACCCGTCCCTTCTCCCGACGGGACCGGGATTCGATCGACGAGGTGAGCCAGCTTTTTTTGCGTAAAATACCAGACGAGATCGCCCGCGCCCGCGCCCGTTTTTCCTTGTGGAAAGGCGATGCAGCAGACCGACCCTTTCGCGAGGGCGACCCTTTTCGCGCTCCCCTCGCGCAGGAGCAGCGCAACGAGCGCATCGAGGTGCGGCCGGTGACCGACGCAGAGGCAGGGGCCGTCGCCGCATCCGGACAGAAACCGCAGCGTGTCGATCGGATCGGCCTCCGGGCAAAGGATCCGCGTTTCGACGATCGCCCTGCCGGGCAGCACGGTCTTCTGCAGCGGAGCCGCCGTGGCGCGGGCGCGCACGAGCGGGCTCGAAAGAATGGTTCCGGGACGGCAGCCCAGGAGCGCAAGCGCCTTCGCGAGAACGGCCGCCTCGGCGGCTCCGCGACCGGTCAAGGGGCGGAGCGGGTCCGGGCCGCCGTCGGCCGCGGTCGCATGCCGGACCACGTAGACGACCGGGAGGCCCGTGGTTCCCAGGTTCCAGAGCGCCCCGGCCGCCTCCGAAGCCTTGCCGGAGCAGAGGTTGCCGCACGCGAGCCGGTAGGCGGCAAAAAAACGCTTCCTGGCCCCGTCGAGCGCGGGTTGGAGCCGCGCCGCCGCCTTCGGCGGTCCGTCCTTCAGCCGTGCGGCCGCGCCGTCGGCATCGTGCAGCCCGCCGAGAGCGTCGGAGAGCGCCTTGAACAGGTCGACGAAGAGCGTTGCCTGCACCAGGGCCGCGCCGGTAAACAGCGGCGCGAAGAACTCCGCCCGGTAGCGGGCCGCGCGGCAGCGTTTACGGAGCAGATGCGTGGTTTCGGGATCGCCGTTTTCAGGGATGACGGCCCTGGCGGCGATGGACAGGCGGTCGGCCGCTATCGTCCGCGCGGCAAAGGGGAGAAACGGGAGTGCCGCCAGGCCCGGGTCGAGGGCGTACGCCGGGTACCGCGCCATGTCGTGGGCAAGGGATCGGTAGGCCGCGCTTTCGAGAAGGGCGGCGAGTTTTTTGCGCGACGCGCGGCGCTTTCGCTCCTGCGCGGCGCAATAACGGTCGAAGGCCGGATCGGTCGTCGACCGTTTCTGCCCGGCGAGGAACGACTGCCATACGTCCAGGTCGCGCAGCGGGCTCAGCCTGCGGCAGAAGGCCGCGACCCGCTCGTCGAGGTCGTGCACGGCGGGTCCGGCGAAGAAGGGGCGAAAGGTCTTCAGGACCGCGCGGTAGCGCCGGAGGGCGAGGCGCGCGTCGTGAAGCGGTTCGTCGCGGTCGCCCCCGAGCATGCCCGCCCGCTGAGCGGTAAAGAGACGGCAGTGCAGGAGCAGCAGCTTGCGCACCGCGTCGGCGACCGAGTCGTCCGGGAGAACAACGCCGGCGAACCGCCCGCCGGCTGCTTTACGACGCGGGTGGGCGGGGTGCGATTCCGGGTTTCTTTTATTTTTCGGCATGGGACAACGCCTCCGGTGACCGTGATCAGGAAACCGCGGTTCCCTTCGCCTTCTTCTTCCTGCGCGGCTTATGCGTCTCGAAGAGCGTGGGCTTCAGCCGTTTCGCGCGCTCCGCCGCCTCGCGATTCTCCTCGTAGAGGGTCGCCTGGCAGTTGAAAGCGCCCCGCGCGCTGCCGGTCGCTTTCCGCGTCCAGGCGCCGTCGGCACCGAGAACCCAGGCACCCTCCGTGCATTTGAAGCAGACGTCGAGGATATGCAGGAGCCGGGCCCGGCACTCCGGATCGTCAACCGGCACCATCAACTCTACTCGCTTATCAAGGTTTCGCTGCATCCAGTCCGCCGTACAGATGAACACCTTCTCCTTGCCGCCGTTGAGCACATGGAGAATCCGGGCGTGCTCCAGGTAGCGCCCGACGATGCTCGATACCTCGATGGTGTCGCTGAGGCCGGGAACGCCGGGCTTCAGGCAGCAGATGCCGCGCACGTTCAGGTGGATCCTGACGCCCGCCTGCGAGGCGCGGTAGAGCGCCCCGATGATGCCGGGGTCGGTGAGGGAGTTCATCTTCGCGCGGATCAGGGCGGGCTGCCCCTGGCGCTTCCGTTCCGTTTCGGCCTCGATGAGCGAGACGATACGTTCCCGCAACCCGAGCGGCGCCGCCTCGATCAGGCGGTAGGGCAGCGGCTGCGAGTTGCCGCTGATCGAGTTGAAAAATGCCGAGGCGTCGGCGCAGAGCTCCTCGCGCGCGGTGAGATAGGAAACGTCGCTGTAGAGCCGGGCGGTGATCTCGTTGTAGTTACCGGTGCCGAAGTGCGCGTAGCGGACCAGGCCGCGCTCCTCCCGCCTGAAGACGAGGCAGACTTTGGCGTGGGTCTTCAGGTTCCGTATCCCGTAAATCACCTGCACCCCGGCGTCTTCGAGCTCCTGCGCCCACTCGATGTTCCGCTCCTCGTCGAAGCGCGCCTTGAGCTCGACGATGGCGCTCACGTATTTGCCGGCGCGTGCCGCCGCGGCGAGCGCCTCCACGATAGGGCTGTTCTTGCTCGTCCGGTAGAGGATCTGTTTTATGGCAACGACCTTGTCGTCACGCGACGCCTCCCTGATGAACCGTACCACCGGATCGAACCCGTCGTAGGGATGGTACAGGAGGAGGTCGCGCGTCCGGAGGGTCTCGCAGATCGGCTGGTCGGTTTCGAGGAGCGGCGCCACGCGCGGCGTCCAGGGCTTGAACCTGAGCCGCTCGAAATCGGCGATTTCGGCGAGGCGCATGAAGGCGGAGAGGTCGAGCGGACCGGCAAGCCGATAGATCCCGTAGACCGGCGGCCCGAGAATCGGGCGCAGGGCTTCGAGCAGGAAATCGGGCGCGGTCGCGTCGATTTCGAGCCGCACGCAGTCGCTCCGCTTACGCGCGCCGATCACCGCTTCCATTTCGGCGAGCAGGTCGGCCGCGCCGTCCTCATGCACCGCGAGGTCGGCGTTGCGGATGATGCGGAAGGGAGCACACGCAAGGACCGTCTCGCCCGGAAAAAAACGGTCGATGAAAAAAGAGGCGAGATCCTCGAGAAGCATGAAGGAGTAGCCGCCGCCCGAGGGCATGGTGAGAAACCTGCCCACGGCCTTGCCGATGGGAATCACCGCCAGCCGGGGCGGGATTTTTTTCGCGGCCGCTTTCCGCACGGGCAAAGTCGTTTCGTGACCCTGGAGGAGCACGGCGCAGTAGGGCATCCGGTTGATGAGCAGCGGCACGACGTCGCCGTCGCCGATCGCCATGGGCGACAGTACGGGAAGGATCTCGCTCATGAAAAGCTGCTCGGCGTGGCGCGCCTGCTCGTCGGAGAGCTCCCGGCCCGAAAGCCTCCTGATCCCTTCGTCGGAAAGCTGGCCGAGGAGCTCGCCCAGGCAGCGGTACTGGTCGATCGCCATGCGTCCCGCGCGGCGCTCGATGGCGGCAAGCTGCTCGGTCGGGGTGAGGCCGGAGGGGTCGCATCTGGTGACGCCCTCGCGTTGCAGCGCCTGCAGCCCGCCCACGCGGACCATGAAGAACTCGTCGAGGTTCGAGCCGGTGATGGCGAGGAACTTGAGCCGTTCGAGCAGGGGGAGGGTCGCGTCCCGGCCGCACTGGAGCACCCGGTCGTTGAAATCGAGCCAGCTCAGTTCGCGGTTTAAAATGCTCGATGCGGCCCCGGTGCGCTTCCGGGCGGGCTTGTCAGTTTTCTTTTTTTTCAAGGACGACGCTCCTCCCGTATACCTCTTCGAACATGTCTCCTTTACTCGCAACGCCGAGCTGTTCGATGGTAAGGTCTTCTACGTTTTTCACGACGATGACGAACCGTCCCTTCTCCCTGCGGCAATCGACGACGGCGATGCGCTGGCTGTGCGACCGGTCGAGCGCGTCGGCCACGCGGAGGATGGCCGCGAGTTTTGCGACCGCAAGCCGCCCCTCCCGCGAGAGCGCCGCATATTCGGGATGCACCGCGCGCGGCGTCGCGCGCCGGTGGTACCGGGCCACGAGCGACACGAGCACGATGTCGCTACGGCTCAGGCCGAAGAGATCGCTGTTCTGGATCAGGTACATCGAGTGCTTATGATGGCTGCGGGCGGAGAGGTACATGCCGGTATCGTGCAGGACCGCGGCGACCGAGAGCAGCACGCCGTACCACGACGACAGCCGGTGCTCATCGGCGAGCCGCGAAAACAGGATCCCGCAGAGTCGCTCCACATAGGCCGCGTGCGCCTCGTCGGCACGGTACTTCTTCGCGATCTCCCAGGCCGAGGAGTGGATCTGGTACCGGAAGTCCTCGTCCGACGGTTCGCTCTTCGACATCTCGAGGAGGGCGCCGTGCTGCATGGAGATGCCCGAGGCGATGAGGCTCTTGATCCCGAGCGCCCGGCAGAACCGGACGAAGAAGAGCAGGTTCGGTGCGAGGGTCTCGGCCTCGGGGTACGAGAGCCGGTAGCGCCGCACGCATTCGTTGACAGAAAGCGAGAGCACCTCTTCGGCGAATTTTTCGAGCATGCCCAGCTCTATCCGGGCGGGCTTCAGTTCATCGAACTCCGGCAGGAGGCGGCTTGCGGCAAAGCGGATATCGCCCCCGAGGGCGATCAGGTGGCGGGGCGTCCCGGACGGTATGCCGTGGAGCGCCTGGTCCACGGTCCGCCTGATCTCGCTCTCCATGAGCGTCCGCTGGCCCTTGGTCGCCGCGTTGAACTTTTCGAGCATCTCCCGCAACCGGAGCGATCCGAGGCGGAACGATTGTGCAAGGACGATGCCGCCCTTCTGAAGCACCAGAAGCTCGGTGCTCCCGCCCCCCATGTCGCACAGGAGCATCTGCCCGCGCTTCACCGAGGAGTCGTTGCCGAGAATCGTGTGCGCGCTCCGGTAGGTCAGCCGCACGACGTCGCGGTCGTCGAGGATCTCGACCGTGAAGCCGGTGGCGATATAGACCCGGTCGATGAACGCCTCCCGGTTGGTCGCCTCGCGTACCGCGGTGGTGGCTACGGCCCGGATGGCGTCGTCCTGCGTGATGCCGAACTCTTCGAGCACCCGCCGGAATTTCTGGAGGCCGCCGACGCACTCCTCGATCGAGGCCTTTTCGATAAACCCCTTGGTGAAGGTATCCTTCCCGAGGCTGAGCGCCTGCTGGAGGTATTCGAGCGGGCGAACGCTGCCGTCGGGTTCTATCTGCGCAATGGTCATGCGCAGCGAGGTGGTGCCGATGTCGATCAGTGCAACGAGGTGCTGCGGATTTGCGGGCATAGGATTCTTTCGGAGAGGACCGGTATCGGGCAGGGGTGCCTCTCCACTGCTCATGTAGCTCTACCGTTATTATAATAAGTGTGGAAGTATATATGCTGGATGTAAGGATTGTATTAGGATTTGGTTAGGGGGGCCGGTTCCCCGGGCGGCTTTATTGGCCGGAACCCTCCCGCTCCCCAGATGATGACTCGTTGCCGGGTAACCGCCCCTCATCCTTATGGTTATCAGTGTCTCCTTTCCCCCCGCGCCGCATCCTTCTCGAACTGCCGCACCCCGTCGATAAAATAGTGCGTCCCGGAAACGATCGTGAGCAGTGCCGCGGTACCGAGGAGCAGGGGGAAGTGGCTTTCGTGCAGGTTGGTCAGGATCCACACGATGAGAAGCGTCTGGAAGAAGGTGGTAAGCTTGCCCGAAATGCGCGGCTTTACCGCTACCGCTCCCACGGTGACATGGATGAGAATGGCTCCCGTCACCAGCATGCAATCGCGGGAAATCACGAGCCAGACGAACCAGATCGGCAGGTGCACCTGGTAGGAGCCCGGCGAGGCGCGCGAGAGGAGGATGAGGGCCGAGAGGAGGAGCGCCTTATCGGCCAGCGGGTCGATGATGGTGCCCAGGTGGGTAATCTGGTTGCGCGAGCGGGCGACGTAGCCGTCGAGGGCATCGGAAAGAAAGGTGACGATGAACAAGACCGATGCCGCGATGCGCAGGAGGTCGTTGGGCTCCCCGTGGATCACGCCCCGGTTATAATAGATGAGCAGCAGGACGAAGAAGGGAATGCAGAACAGTCGAACGAAGGTGATCTTATTTGCAAGCGTCATGGAGTCCGCTTTCTGCCGGGGTAGTCCCTCGCCCTCTCTTTGCGATATCCCTAGTTAAAATAGATTCCGGACCCCTCGGTCATTGCCGCTTCACTCCGGCGGGGCCCCCTCCATGGAGCAGTTGCCGTTGAAGGTAGCTCCCTGGTTTATGATGAGCTCCCGCGTCTGGAGATTGCCGACGTGCGAAGCGCTCGATTCGAGTTCAACGCGCTCCTCGGCAACGATGTTTCCGGTCAATTTCCCGCCCAGGCTCAGGCTTCTGGCCTTAACCTCCGCTTCGACGACGGCATGGGGACCGATGGTGAGCATCTCCATCGTTTCTATCTTTCCCCTGAAGGTGCCGTCGATCCGCATGCTGTGGGGGGCGGAAATCGAGCCTTCGAGCACGACGCCTTCGCCGATCATCGTGCCCAGTCCCGTGTTGCTCTTCTTCATAATCGACTCCTTGGAAGGGTTATTTTTTTCCTGCTACGATGAATCCGAGCGGGTTGATGTTTTTTCCGTTCTTTATCACCTCGTAATGGAGATGCGGGGCCGACGAAAACCCGGTATTGCCGACCTGGGCGATCGTTCCTCCCCGATCGACCCGTTGCCCCTTTTTAACGAAGACCTTCAGGCAGTGGCCGTATCGGGTGATGTAGCCGTTCCCGTGATCGATGGTCACGAGATTCCCGTAAAAGCGGGTCGCGGCCACATCGACCACCGTGCCCGGAGCCGCTGCGACGATCGGCGTTCCTTCGGATGCGGCGATATCGATGCCGGGATGCGCGATGCCGCGGCGTACCGTATCGATGGAAAATTTCTGCGTCACCCAGCCGCGTACGGGCGGCGTCGTCGGCAGCGAATCTTCGACGATCGGGGTGTTTTCCATGGCCTGCATGCTGTCGCCCACCCCGAGTGAGGATGCGGCGGCGGACGGCGTATCGGCCCCATGTGCCGACCGCGACGACGGGGTGATTTCGGCCAGACCCTGCAGGTAGGCGGCCAGCGTGTCGAGTTTTCCGATTTTCTGTGCGAGGAGCCGAACCCGGCCATTTTCCTTCGTAAGCGCCTCGTTGTCGGCCCGCAGCCCGGCGAGAAGGCGCTCCTTACGCAAGGCATCGAACGAGGCGACGGTTGCAAATCCGGCAAGCAGCAGGATAACGGCGCCGAGCACGGCAAGGACGATGAGCGTGAATCGGGAACAGTGGAAAGAGAGGGTTTTCCCGCTATTGTGACCGGGAACGAGGAGGACGGTATAGCTCCGCTCCTTCCTATCCATGGTCTGGAACGGTCGGCGAAGGCGAGGGAGCCGGCAGGAGGAGATCGAACAGCCTCGTGAGATCGGGCTCCGAATAGTATTCGATTTCGATGGTTCCCCGCCGCCCATCCGAGGATTTCAGGGCAACCGCCGTGCCGAGCCGGTATTGCAGCCGGCTTACCGCCTCGGCGACGATGGGATCGGCGACGACCTCCGGGCCGGGCTTCGGGGCTCGCGGCTTCTTCGGTTCCGCATCGGCCCGCGCCTTCTTTTCAACGGCACGGACCGGGAGATCCTCGGCGGTAATCCGTTTGGCAAGCTCGATCCGCCGCTCGTCCCCTTCGATGGCGAGAAGCGCCCGGGCGTGGCCCATGGTGAGCTCGTTTTTGCGCACCATCTGCTGGATCTCATCGGGCAAGGCGAGCAGGCGCAGGGTGTTGGTCACCGTGGCCCGGCTCTTTCCCATCTGGGCCGACAACTCCTCATGAGTGTAGGAATATTCGCCGATGAGCCGCTGGTAGGCGACCGCTTTTTCCATTTCGTTAAGATCTTCACGCTGGATATTTTCGACCAGGGCCATTTCCATCATTTCCCGGTCGGAAACCGATTGCCTGACAATACAGGGAATTTTGTCGCGGCCGAGTCGCCGGAGCGCCCGGAAACGCCGTTCGCCGGAGACGATTTCGAAGCCGCCCTCCGCATTGCGGCGGACCAGGATCGGCTGCAGGAGTCCCTGGATGTTGATGCTGTCGGCAAGGCTCTTGATCTCGTCTTCGTTGAAATCGGAACGGGGCTGGCCCGGATTGGGCTTTATCGCTTCGCACTCTATTTCGAGGATCTCCCGCCCCTCGTCCGGGGAGGTCGGCTCCTCTTCACCCGCGGCCATGGGGATCAGGGAGGCGAGACCGCGCCCAAGTACCCGTCGCTGAGTTTTTTTATTCATTCTGCATTACTTCCTTGGCTAAGTTAAGGTAATTTTCCGCACCGGACGACATGATGTCGTAAAGGATGATCGGCTTTCCGAAGGAGGGGGACTCGCTGAGTTTGACATTGCGCGAAATCACCGCCTTGAACACCTTCCCCCGGAAGTACGACCTGACATCTTCGGCCACCTGACGGGAGAGATTGAGGCGATTGTCGTACATGGTCAGGAGCGCACCCTCGATAACAAGGCGTTTGTTAAGGCTCTTCTGGACAAGGCGGATGGTATTGAGCAGCTCCGCCAGCCCTTCGAGCGCATAGTATTCGCACTGGATCGGAATGAGGACCGAATCCGCAGCGGTCAACGTGTTGATGGTCAGGAGCCCGAGCGAAGGCGGGGCGTCGATGATGATATACTCATAGTCCCGCCGGACCGCTTCGAGGGCGTGATCGAGCTGCCGTTCGCGCGCCATGGCATTGACAAGCTCGATCTCGGCGCCGGCGAGATCGGGCCCGGCCGGAGCGATATCGAGGTAGCGGATCGAGTCGCAGGAGAAGATGATGTCGCCAAGCGGCACGGCGGCGTCGCCCTTCAGGTGATGCGTCAGGACGTCGTAGATGGTCGAATCCGGTTCGTTTTTATCGATGCCGAGGCCGATCGTGGTGTTGGCCTGGGGGTCCATATCGATGATGAGGGTCTTCTTTTCGGCGGCGGCGAGGCATGCGGCCAGATTGATGGCCGTGGTGGTCTTTCCGACGCCGCCCTTCTGGTTACAGACCGCTATAACTCTGCCCACTCAGCCCTCTTTGGTAATGCACCGGTTATCCACAAGATATAAACAGCACGCAACGTAAGGCCCTGCCAGCGCTTAAGTCATTATTCGTTCGCTAGCGCCAGAACTCCAGCGACACCAGATTGAGACCGAGGATCTGGTTGCCGAGGTCATATTCGGCGATCTCGCTGATCTTAATGCCGGCCTTTTCCTTGTTGACCGTGATGGATTCGAGCTCGGATGCGAAGTTTTTCGATTTGAAGGTGTACAGGTGGCCATCCTCGGCGAGAAACAATTTCCCGATCTCGGAAAACGCTTCGAGGGTGCCGACGCCGCGGCTGATGACATAATCGAACCCGGCCGCCGGACGTTCCATCTTCTCGACCCGGCCGCTGAATACCGTCATATTATCGAAATGCAGCTCTTTCTTCACCTCGTTGAGGAAGGCGGTCTTTTTCCCGATCGATTCGGCGAGCACCATTTTAAGGTCGGGACGAAAGATACGGATGGGAATCGAGGGGAATCCTCCTCCCGCACCGATGTCGAGGAGCGTTGCGTTTTTCTTGAAACCGAAAAGCAGCAGCGGCTGCAGGGAGTCGCAGAAATGGCGCAGGAAAAGGATCGGCTCATCGCCCTTGGAAATGAGGCCGGCGGTCTGGTTCCATTTGAGCAAAAGACAGATGTAGGTCAGGATGAGTTCCCGCTGATCCAGGTCGGGGGTAAGACCGAGCCGTTCAAGTTCTTTTAATTCGTAGCACTCTTTTGCCCGAGTAAGATATGGCGCGAGGAGGTTGTTCATGTCGTTTCCCGTTCTTCTATTGAGTTTGCCGTTTCACGTCGACCATCGCGGTGCGTGCTGTTTTTTCTGGTAAGGTGCAGGGCCAGCAGGGCAATATCCGCCGGCGTAATGCCGGATATCCTCGAAGCCTGCCCGATTGATGATGGCCGCAGCGTAGTCAGTTTATTAAAAGATTCAGTCAATAATCCCCTTACATTCCGATAGTCGAATCCCTCCGGTATGGGTGTCTCCCCGAGGAGCGCCATGCGCCCCGCCACCGCCTCTTCCCGGGCGAGAAAACCGCTGTACTTGACATCACATTCCAGGGAAAACCGCTGCTCCGCGGATTCGGGCATTGCCGTCAATCCGCCGCAGCGCATAAGCATTTCAAGCGTTACCGCCGGCCTCCTGAGCAGCTCGATCGCCCTGGTCGGTTGCGTTATGGGCTCATCGGATACCGCTCCCCATGTCGCGGGCTCGATCCGGACGGCGCCGAGTACCGCGGCGGCGGCGGCTTTCGACTCCCAGCCCCGCCGTCGCCGGTCGTACAACTCCTGCCGGACAAGGCCGAGTTTGAAGGCGATCGGCATCAGGCGTTCGTCGCAATTGTCCTGTCGGAGTCGCAGACGGTACTCCGCCCGGGAGGTGAACATGCGGTAGGGTTCGTCGGTGCCCCGGGTCACCAGGTCGTCGATTAAAACGCCGATGTACGACGTCTCGCGGCCGAGCGTGAACGATGCCCCCCCCCGCAGCGTCAGGACCGCGTTTATTCCCGCAACCAATCCCTGGCACGCCGCCTCTTCGTACCCCGACGTGCCGTTTATCTGCCCGGCAAAATACAAACCGCGTACTGTCCGCGATTCGAGCGTGTTCCGTAACTGAACCGGGGGAAAAAAATCGTACTCGATCCCGTACCCTGGTCGAAGGATTCTCGCATTTTCGAGTCCCCGTACGCTCCCCACCAGCCGCCGCTGGACATCAAAAGGCAATGACGTCGATAATCCATTGAGATAGAGCTCGTTATTGCTGCGGCTTTCAGGTTCTAAAAATAAAACATGGCCATCCCTCTCTCCAAATCGAACCACCTTGTCCTCGATGGAGGGACAATACCGCGGTCCGATGCTCTTAATTTTCCCGGTGTAGAGAGGAGATCGATCGAGATTCTCCTTAATAATTGCGTGGGTCCGGGGGTTGCTTTTCGTCGTCCAGCAGACCACCCGATTCCGGAGCGGCTCGTTCGTTGAAAAGGAAAAAGGCTGGGGCTGGTCATCGCCCGGCTGAGCTTCGAGGCAGTCGTAATTAACGGTTCGACCGTCAATCCTTGGCGAGGTCCCGGTTTTAAGCCTGCCGCTCTTAATGCCGAGGCCGGCGATCGATTCGGTAAGTCCGGCGGAGGGGGGCTCTCCGCTCCTTCCCGCGGGGTGCGATTCGAGGCCGATATGCATCAGCCCGTTCAGAAAGGTGCCCATGGCAAGGATGACGACGCGGGCAAAAATCTTCTCCCCCGAATCCATGACGACCCCGGAGACCGCGCCCCCCTTTTCGAGAATACCCGTTACCATTCCCTGGAGCATGAAGAGCGTTTCCTGCTTTTCGAGCTCCGCTTTGGCTGCAGCCCGGTACGCGACCTTGTCGGCCTGGGCGCGTGGTCCCCACACCGCCGCTCCCTTGCTCGTATTGAGCATACGGAAATGCATGCCGGTCCGATCGATGAGTCGCCCCATGAGCCCGCCGAGCGCATCGATCTCCCGCACGATATTTCCCTTCGCAATACCCCCTATCGCGGGGTTGCAGGACATCTGTCCGATGAGATCGAGGTTGTTCGCAATCAGCAGAACGGTAGAATTTTGTCCGGCGGCGACATGGGCCGCCTCGATTCCCGCATGTCCGGCGCCGACGACGATGAGATCAAAAAGCATGGTTATTACCTGAAAGCCGGGGAAAAATGCTGATAATGTTTCACGTGGAACATTCGTCGAAGCGACCTGAGCTTTTAAAAATACCTTTTGCGCGGAGGGTTAAACGCGTGTCTGTGTCTTCAATTTTTTCCGGAGTTTAGATGCTGCGGCTGCGCACTCCTGCAACGCCCTCTTTTTAGATGGAAAACACATGGAAAAGATCACATGAAACAACCTTTTCCATCATAAAAATCCATACCCCCCTAACGCTATATTTGGCAGTTTTCCGCAGAGTCCGCGGGGGTCCCACCGAGGCGGCTTATGAAGCACTCCTACGACGCGCGGCTGGTTCAATTTAAACTCTTAAAATATCCAACCCGTTTGCCGTTCGGGCAAAATGGTTGACCCGGCTCGGCCACCCAAAAAGGTTTTTATTTTGTTACTGCTCGGGGATCTTTTAAAAGGTCAAACTCTTCTTTAGGATAGCGAGTCGAGGTCTGGGACAAGCGCTTTTCCCCTCTCGCTTCAGGAGAGGGACCGACATTTCGGGGGGTTGAGGTAAGCATAGCCGCAACCTCTGCGGAAAACAAAGTGCGACTCTTATATAATGTAATTCACAATTCACCGATAGAATATAATCCTTACCCTTTATTTTTGCTACCTGATGATCGCGTTGCGGAAGTGCCGAGGCCCCGCCTCCGGCGGGCCTAGCCCGACACTTTCGCAGAACATGCTTTTAGCGCAGCAATGGCAAGGGGGATACCAACTCACACACCACCACCTATTTCTTCCGGCACCAATTAATGTTTATAACTCAGCTATTGCCCCGCGAGTTATCCACATGTTGGCAACACTCCGTGTCTTTAAATGGGCAAATGTTCCACGTGAAACATTACCCTTCACTCGCTCGCCATTTTTCCTGATTTGTGCCGACAACATGTGGATAATTTGTTCATCTTTTACTGAAGGACTTCAATGGCAGAATTGATGGGGCACTTATTTACTTCCCTATGCAGAATTTCTCAAACACCGTGTTCATTAGCTCTTCCGAGTCCGTCTCTCCAAAATACTCCTCAAAACAGCTAATTGCATCCTTAATATGCAGCGCGGCAATTTCCGGCCGGTCCCAGAACTCCCTTGCGCTCCTGATTCTCTCGATAAGCCGGCTTGCCACTTCCTCGTGCCGCCGGTTCACTATGAAATCCGGGACCCCGCCCTCCTGCATTCTATCCACCAGCCCCTTTAACTCTTTTTCAATCGTCGCAATCCTATCATCCTGCTTTAGGCTTATCGCTATTATATTTTCGGCACCCACCCCTTCAAATGCCACTTTTTTCTCTCCCGGATCGCCTCGGTCGGTTTTGTTGATCACGCAGAGCAGCGGTTCGCCTCTTCGCTCTTCCAGCAGCTCTAACTCCTCTTCCCCGATTTCTTCATCCGCGGCGCTTACCCACAGGAGAATCGATGCCCCCCTTATCGCCAGCCTCGACCTCTCGATCCCTTCCGCCTCAACCGCATCTTCCGCCACCCGTATCCCGGCACTGTCGACGAGCCGCACCTCATGCTCCCCTATCTGCACATTTTCGCCGACAAGATCGCGTGTCGTACCGGGTTCCGCATGTACTATTGCCCGGTGACATCCGAGCAGCCGGTTGAATAGCGTCGATTTCCCGGCATTTGCCGGCCCGCCGATGACGATTTTTACCCCTTTTTCCAGCACTTTTATGCGCTTCCGCTTGTCGAGATCGGCCTCGAGAAGTGCCGCCAGCTCCCCTATTTTCTTCCTTCCTTCGGATCCATGCATGATGGCATCATCATCAAATTCGATCCACGCCTCGATCGACGCAAGGATCTCCATGAGCTCCCTCCTCCAGCCATCGAGGACGGCGAAAGCACCCCCACGGTAGATTTTCCAGGCACCGGCAAGCGCGCTCCGGCTCTCACTCTCGATTATCGCCTGGATCGCCTCGGCCTTTAAAATATCTATTTTACCGTTAATCAGGGCCCGCCGGGTAAACTCACCCCCCGTCGCAACGCGTGCACCGGCCGACTTTAAGGCATCCAGGAGTTCCCCGGTAACAAGTACCCCTCCATGGCAGATGATTTCCACCATGTTCTCGCCGGTGTAGGATCGTGGAGCGCCGTATTTAATTATGGTGACCTGGTCGAGAATTTTCCGGCTTGCGGGATTTATCGCGGTATAGAGCCCAACGGTACGGGGAGCCACTTTTTCAAACGACACTTTTCCCTGAAGGCATTTCGCGGTAACGATGAACACCCCGGGGCCCGAGAGCCGAAGGAGAGCGAGCGCTCCCCTCCCTGCCGGTGTTGCAACGGCGACGATTGTTTCGGAATCGGCAACGATCGCCATACCCTACTTCCGGTGCATGGCAGGCCGATCCGATCTTCCTGGAGTGGCGCCGCTTCCCTGAACAACGACCGGGACGCCGGGGGACGATTTATTCAGAAAATACTGCTGAAGGAGGCCAAGGCCGCTTGAAAGGGTCCAGTAGAGCACGAGCCCCGATGCAAAGTTGTTGAAAAGAGCCAGCATGAAGATCGGCATGAAATAGATCATCATCTTCTGATTCGGATCCTTGATGGTCATTTTATTCTGGAAATAGGTCAAAAGCGCCATGACGAGGGGAATAATGGCGAAATTTGATCCATACATCGGTATTCCACCCGGAAGCAGGTTTCCAAAATAAAATACCGATTCGGGCTGCGAGAGATCGTGTACCCAGGGCACGAGAACGGTTCCCGCACCGCGAAGTTCGATCGCCTTGCGCAGCACAACAAACAGGGCAAGAAAAATGGGCATCTGCAGGAACATAGGCAGACATCCCGGATTGAGCGGGTTCACCCCTTCCGCTTTATAGAGCGCCATGGTCGCTTCATTGAGCTTCTGTGGGTTACTCTTATACTTGGTGCGTATGGCGTTGATCTTCGGCTGAAGATCCTTCATCCGATTCATCGACTTCATGCTGCTCTGCGTAAGCGGATAGGTGACGACCCTCGACAGAACCGTGAGCAGAAGGATCGAGACACCATAATCTTTCGTCACTTTGAAAAGGATCAGGAGCACCCACAGGATGAACTCGGCGATCGGCGGAAACCATTTATCGGCCCAGAAGAACATTTTGGTCCATCCAAGCACCGGGAACATTATCTTCTGGAATTCCAGCCCATACTTCTTAAGATCCATGTAGCGCGAGGGCCCGCCGTAGAACCAGAAAGAGGCGGTATTTCCCTGCGTCGTCATCTGGTAGCTGATCGAGTAATTGACCAGCTTCGTATTACTCCTTTTTCCATTTATCACCAAATGATTCGTATCTTCTAGGGATATTATCGTTATATCCGCATCGCGCAGGGTATCGGCAACGATCGCTTCGAAGAAATATTTGGATGAAACACCGACCCATTTGTAGAAGCCGCTGTGGTCTTCCTTGGCGTCCTTACTGGATTTTACATGCTCGACGTCGGTGCCGTCGCAGTAGTGGGCGACCCGCTCTTCCGTTATGCCGCCGCGCCCGCCGGAGCTTCCGCTGGTGATCATTTCGCTTTCGGCTATTCCCGCCGGCCACGAAACGGTCACCTTGCTGTTGTTGAGCTGATCGGAAGACACATTGAAGCCGATTTTGTAATCGTCCCCGCTGAAGGAGAACTGCTTCTTTATCGAGGCGCCGCTGCCCGGATCGCGGGTAACGAGCGTCAGGCTCGCCTGGCTCCCGGGTGCGACCTCAATTCTGTTCCCCGGAATTGCCGATTCGGGCGAGAACATCGCGTCGTCGTAACAGCTGTTGTTGATGCTGAGCCCCGCTCCGCCGGCGCTCTTCTTCGCAATAAGATCGACATAGCCGCCGGCAACCTTTGCCTTGGAGAGGTGGCTGCTGTTGTACTCCTTCATCTGCAGGGAGACGATCCGTGCCCCGCGTTCGCTGATCCCGGCTATGATTTTATCGGTCTCGACCCAGATGGTATCGATAGTTACCGAAGGGGCGACGCTCGCAGACGCTGCGGCATGGGGAGGCGGAGTTTCCGCAATGGCGGCGTTTTGAGGGGGGGCGGCTTGCGTCGCCGTGCCCTGCTCCTGCGGAGCCTTCGAAACGTAGGTCGCCGGGAGCGGCTCGTGCAGGATTTTATTATAGTAAAATTTTTGCCAGGTGTTGCCCGAAAAAAACGCCACGGTAGCGAAGATAAGCACGATGGCAAACAAGGTATTTCTATTCACGCTTTTCAACCCTCCAGGGGATAACGCTTCCCGAAACCGGATCAAATCCTCCCCGGGAAAAGGGGTGGCATTTCAGGACTCTCTTTACGATGAGTGGAATTGCCTCGCCGACAGGCATATTTTCGATCGCTTCGGCGGCATACTCGCTGCACGAAGGATAAAACCGGCAGCAACCGCGCTGCATCTGGAACAGAACCTTCATGCCGCCGACGGTAACGAGCAGAAACCGCGCCGCTATTTTTTTAATGAATCGTACCATCCGGCAAGTGCCTCTCTCAGCGCATCGGCGCCCGCCGATCCGGTTCGATCGTTGAGCCTGAAAAGAATATCCAAACCCATTGCGGCCGCCGGCTCTTTCCTTAAAATCTCACGCATGACCCGCCGGGTCCTGTTGCGTGCAACGGCATTCCCGACGGCTCGGGGGGTGACCAGCGCAAACCGGCTCCAATTCAGTCCGTTACTCATGCAGCAAATTTTAAACAGCGGGCTGCCGTAGCGCCGCCCTCGATCAAGAAGCGCCCGTATTTCCCGGTTCTTCTTTATTTTAAATTTTTTTCCGAAGCCCTGCGCCACGACCTTTTTGGGGCCATCCCCGGCCCCGACCTCAATTCCGGCAACAGGCTCATTCATCGGAAACGGTAAGCTTGCTGCGTCCTTTTCTTCTCCGAGCGGAAAGAACCTTTCTTCCCCCCTTGGTAGACATTCTCCTCCTGAATCCATGGACATTGACTCTCTTGCGCTTTGACGGCTGAAAAGTTCTCTTCATTGTACCTCTCCTTTAAAAACCCGGTGATGTATACTGGCAATCAATTTTCTCATGTTTTTCCCGCCCGAACCTCTTAAACCGGTACGGGCGTCTTTTTTTCCGGCTCCTTAAAATACCAACCGCACTCAATCCGGGGCTATTTCTTATTATAGCACGACCGCGGATGGTTATGATGATTCCGCCGCCGCCTTCCCGTCAGATACTATTTTTATCGCTACCCTTACTTATGAATCACTCCCTCTTATGGCAGAATATTCTCTCCCACCTCTCACGGTCGATCGATGCCCACAGGTTTGAAACTCTTTTTCGCCCGCTTTCCGTGACCGAAAATAAAAATAATCCGGTAATCCTTCTCACCTCGCCGAACAAATATATCGCCGAACATCTCGAAAAACACTATAAAAAAAGCCTTCTTCTCTCGGCCCAGACTTTTTCGCCCGACATCAGGGACATCCGCATCACCTATAATCCCCTGAACGATGAAAGTGCCGACGAGCCCGAAAAAAAAACTCCCTTTTCGCTGCCGTCCCTCCGCCTCAACCGCCGCTTTACCATGGATAGTTTCGTGGTCGGTCCCAATAATCAATTTGCCCAGTCCGCGGCCTCCGCCGTCGCCACCGCCCCCGGCAAAACAAAATTCAACCCTCTTCTTATTTATGGATCGGTCGGTCTCGGGAAAACCCACCTTTTGCAGGCCATCGGTAACTACGCCCTTTTATCGAACCCCCGGTGTTCTATTATCTACAGCACGTCCGAAGAATTTTATCTTTCATTCATCGATGCAATTAAAAGCAATAAAATAAAGAATTTTTCCTCTTTTTTCAAGAATGCCGATATTTTTCTCATTGACGATATTCAGTTTTTCTCCGGAAAGGAAAGTTCCCAGGAGGAGTTCTTCCATATTTTCAACGAGCTTCATAGAAACGGCAAACAGATAGCTCTTACGTCGGACGTTCCTCCCCATGAAATTGCCGGACTTCAGGATCGTCTGATCTCGCGTTTTCAATGGGGACTCTGCGTCGATATTCAGCCGCCGAATTTTGAAACCCGCGTGGCGATTTTGAAGAAAAAAGCGGAGGAAGATAATCTCAATATCGATGAGAATATACTTTATTTTATTGCGGAACAGGTAACCGCCAACGTGCGCGAGCTCGAAGGGATCATCATCAAGCTTCTCGCCTATGCCTCCATCACCAAATCCGATATCACCCTCGATTTTGTCCGCACCGTATTAAAGGAAACCGACAAAAACCATAAACTGAACATCTCCCTGGATGAAATAATCGAAACCGTAGGGGCCTATTATAAAATACCGGTGAACAAAATAAGGGAAAAAGACAGGAGGAAAGAGGTAGCACTCTGCCGGCAGGTCGGGATGTACGTTTCAAAGACCATAACCAAATACTCCCTTAAAACCATCGGCCTGCATTTCGGGGGCAGGGATCATAGCACCGTGATTCACGCAATAAAGAATGTTGAAACCCTGAAACAACATGATGAATTACTCAGCCAGGATATTGAATACATCCTCAATTCACTTAAATTATGACTTTTCCAACACCTTCTCAATAGATCATCAACATACTATTTTCATCCTATTATTTTGATTCAAAAAAAGTTACAACAATCTTTCAAGTTATCCACATCCCTACCATCCTTAGTATTTTATTTAATAATTTTTTTAAAACCAGGCGTGTTGATAATTGTACTGATTTTTTTATTTTTTTTCAAGGAAATAATTATTTATTTTCGATGCGAATTATCCGATCGGTGCGATAATTATATTTTCCCACTGACGGGTCCTTTGCAGATAAAGAGTTATAGAGAGAAAGACGGGAGCGATTATATGGCCTTTTCAATTTCAAAACAGGTTCTTTTTGATGCTCTGCAGAAAGTGTATCCTATTATCCCCCTTAAAAGTTCACTGCAGATCCTATCGAATTTCAAACTATGCTACCACAACGATCAGCTCGAAATCACCGCTACCGATCTCGATCAGTCGATGCAGATCATCACTAGGGTTGCCGGGGACAATGAAGGCTTCGATGTTACGGCAAACGCCCGGAAGCTCTTCGATATCGTACGGGAACTCCCCGACGGAATGGTTACTATTTTTGTCGAAGATAATGTCATCAATTTCGACACGGATAAGGAGTTTAAATGCAAGATTGCCGGTGCCGATACCGGGGCTTTTCCCGGGTTTCCTGAAATTGGAGAGGGAATAAGCTTTGAAATCAGTTCTGTAATGCTCAAAAATATGATTCCAAAAAGCTCATTTGCCGCGGCAAAGGATGAATCGAGGGCCTGCTTAGCCGGAATTTTGTGGGAAAGCTTTCCTTCGAAAACCGGAATGGTGGCAACCGACGGCCATCGTCTCGGCAGCTGCTTCATCACCGGAAATTTTCCTGTTCAGGATAAAATCAGCAGCATTATTTCGCCCAAGAGTCTCAATCATCTTGTTCGGATCATCGGCGAGAAAAACAGCGAAAACATTCAAATAAAAATCAACGAGAAATATATTCTCTTCGCTGCAGGATCTTTTCTCCTGTGTACCAAGCTCATCGATGGTCCCTATCCCGATTACAGTAAGGTCATTCCGGCAAATAATCCCAAAGAGGCGATCATCGACCGCGCTTCGCTCCTGAATGCGGTTCGGCGCGCCATGGTGCTCTCCAACCAGAAAACGCATCTTGTAAAATTTATTTTTTCCGAGAATATGCTGGAAGTCATTGTCGTTAATAAGGAAATAGGAGGCGAGGCGAAGGAAAAAATAGCGATAGAGTACCGGGGTGACGGACATCAGATCGGATTCAATGCCCAGTACTTTAACGAAATTATCGACATAGCCAGGACGCCAAAAATTAAATTAAATATGAACACGCAGATAAGCGCGTGTCTGATCTACCCGGTTTATGAGAAGGAAGAGGAAAAGATAAGCGACGATCTTTTTCTTCTCATGCCGCTTCGGATCATGGAAATGTAAATAAATTACCACTCTGGTAGAGTATCTCTTCGAAAAACCCTCAATGCCCCTCCTGAACCGTGGGGCTCCCCCTTCTTCGAAGATATGCCTTCCAGGGTGGTTTTTTTATTTTTGCCGGCCGAATCCATGAAAATAGTTCTCCAGAGAGTAAAGAAAGCCTCGGTAAAAATTGATGGGGTGACTTTCTCCGCCATTAACGCCGGTATTCTCATTCTCCTCGGGATACATGTCGCCGACACTGCCGACAAGTCAGATTTTCTTGCGGCCAGGTGCGCCGACATGAGAATTTTTTCCGATTCACAGGGAAAAATGAATCTCTCGCTCGAAGAGACGGGCGGCGAAGCGCTGGTGGTATCGCAGTTTACCCTCTTCGCGGACTGCTCAAAGGGAAGACGACCGAGCTTTTTCGAGGCCGCGCCGCCCGAAAAGGGCCGGGAACTCTACGAACAGTTCGTTCTGGCCATGAAGAAAAGGATCAACACGGTCGCGACCGGGGTCTTCGGTGCGACGATGGAGGTCGAACTCATTAACGACGGGCCCGTGACCCTCGTTCTTGAGCGGTGATCTGCTCAAGCCGGAACGATCCTGAAAAACGCCGTCGTACTTCTCCACGCCGTTTCCTTAAAATCCAGACACCCGTGCAACTGTGCTTTGATCGCTTCGGCCGTTGCCGCATCGCTCATTTTTCGGATCCGGTCGCCGAGCGACCGCCGTTCCTCTTTTTCGCCTTCCCGAAACCAGAATTCGATATCCTGCGGAGAAATTCTTCGTACCGCACTGTCGGATGCCACGGTCAGCGTGAGCGCGATGCCTTCGATTGAAGCCAGCTCGTCGTGCAGCCGCTGCACGCTCCAACCGGTCATCGGATCGTCATTATCGCCGAAGAGCTCCTCCTCCGCCGAAGCCAGAAAATTCCGCGCATCGGCACGCAGGGTTGCCGTTTCCGGGAGATTCGAGAGACGCTGCCCTTCCCGGGGGATCGCTTCGGCAAGGACGAGTGTGCCCATTGCGGACAGGAGCGCGCTTGCCTTGCGGACCAACCCCCTCATATCGGCCGACTGAAGCAGAAGATTCCTGCCGAGGATGGCGTCGAACCGGACGCCCTTTCCCGCCGCACTCCTGATATCCCGGTCGAACTCCGCGAGAGTACTTTTTATTACCTGGGGCCGGGAGATGGCGGGCTGGTTCTTTACCAGGCCGCCGAGCGTTTCGAAAGCCCGGTCGTCGTGCGCCAGTATCCACACGCCGCCCTCGGATGCCTGTCGCGCCGCCTCGAAGGCGAGGAGGCCGGTCCGGCCGTTGAGATCGAGCACCAGGCTCTGCCTGGTCAGGCGGGCGAGTTCGAGCATGGTTTCCCGGACGCGGCTGAGCTGCTCGCCGCGACGGGAGAGCGTGCGTTCGAGCCATCCCGAGCCGCCCATCCCGCCCCCGCCGTGTCCGGCGAGCGGGTTCGAGTTGTCCTCATCGACCATGGCCTCGATGGACGCCTCCCTCTGCCGCGCCACCCGTTCGGCAATGGACTTCTCGAAGCCCTGGTCCGAGGGGTGGTAGAACGCCTTGCCCTGAAGGGCGGAGGGGAGGTATTGCTGGGCGATCCAGTGGTCGCGATAGGCATGCGGGTAGAGATAGCCCTCGCCGTGACCAAACCCCTCCGCATCCCTGCTCGCGTCGCGGAGGTGGTTGGGCACATCATCCTTCGCCTCCTCGGAAACGGACTTGATGGCGTCGAAAAAGGCCAGGCTCGAATTGCTCTTGGGCGCCGTCGCCAGGTAGAGGCACGCCTGCGCAAGGTGGAACCTTCCCTCGGGAAGACCTACATAGTCGAACGCCCGTGCCGCATTGATTACCACCCCGAGCGCGGCCGGATCGGCCATCCCGACATCTTCACCGGCCAGAATGAGCATGCGCCGGAAAATAAACCGGGGGTCCTCGCCGGCGTAGAGCATTTTCGCCATCCAGTAGAGGGCCGCATCAGGGTCGCTGCCGCGCAGGGATTTGATGAAAGCCGAGATGGTGTCGTAGTGGGCGTCCCCGTCGCGATCGTAGAGAACGGCGCGCTGCTGGATCGACTCTTCGGCGATCGGGCGGGTTATGGTGATAATGCCGTCCGCTGCCGGCGCCGTCGTCTCGACCGCGAGTTCGAGCGCGTTGAGAACGCCGCGCGCATCGCCGTTGGCCACCTTGACGAGATGGTCGAGAGCGTCGTCGTCGATGCGGATATTCAGCTTACCGTACCCGCGGTCGACGTCGTGCAGGGCCTGGAGGGCAACCGCCCGCAGGCTGGATTCATCGAGCTGGCGGAGCTGAAAAATCCGGGAGCGCGACACCAGCGCCTTGTTGACCTCGAAGTAGGGATTCTCGGTGGTCGCCCCGATCAGGATCAGGATGCCGTTCTCGACGTGGGGCAGGAGGGCGTCCTGCTGGGCCTTGTTGAAGCGATGGATCTCGTCGATGAAGAGGATCGTTCTCCTGCTGAAAAGGGAGAGCGTCTTTTGCGCGTTCTCGATGGCGTCGCGGATCTCCTTGATGCCGGCAAGCACCGCGTTGATGGAGATAAACTGCGCCTTCGTGGTGTTGGCGATGATCCGGGCCAGCGTGGTTTTTCCGGTGCCCGGCGGCCCGAAGAAGATCAGGCTCGACAGCTGGTCGATCTGGATCGCCCGCCGCAGGAGCCTCCCCTCCCCGATGAGGTGATCCTGGCCGATGAACTCTTCGAGCGTCCGCGGCCGCATCCGGTCGGCGAGGGGCGCGGTTTTTCTGAGGAGGTCGCGGGCCCGGGAATCGAAAAGGTCGGATTGGTTATCGTGCGGCGTGTTTTTTTTCATGACGGGCCCTTTTCAGCTCCTGAGCAAAATACGTTGCGCTCCCCGCGTTGCCGCGACCGACCAACCCCTCCCGCTTATACCTTTAAGCGAAAAATCCATCCTCGAAAAATATGTGTGCCTCATTATCTTCATTCAATGACTATATTATGATATATTTGCAACCGCATTAACATAGTATAATGGAGCGGAAACTCAAACGAGGGAGGATGGAACGTATGCTATTGATAGGGAAGCGACTGGTCCTGATCATTATTGGCCTACTGCCGTGCGTTTCAATGGTGCAGGCACTGACACTCAAGCCGGATGCCTTATTCAACCTGAACTGGAAATTTATTCAGGGTAACCCCTCCGGCTCTCCGCAGTCGACCACGTTTAGCGATGCCTCCTGGGCGACCGTGAGTATCCCCCATTCTGCATCGTACGATGCACCGACGGTTGCTTCGGAGCTCAAGTTCTATGGCAACCCCAGCAATACCGCCATGACCCACTACTGGTATCGGAAGAAGTTTGTATGCCCGGCAAGCGCTCAAAAGGTGTTCATCCGGTTTGAAGGGGTGATGCAGGGCGATACCGTGTATGTCAACGGAACCCAGGTGGGAACCCATTACAATAGCGGTTATACGGGATTTTTCTTCGATATATCGAATTATGTTACAAAAGGCGATACTACTCTTATTGCCGTTCATTGTACGATCAACAATGATGCAAATATTCCGCCGGGAGGCGGCGCCTGGACTTCCAATGGGGGAGCGGCCCCGGATTTACTCCTTTTTTCCGGAATTTACCGCAATGTCCATTTGATTTTTAAAGACAGCGTGTATGTTCCCCCGCGGGGACAGCGTATTACGACAACGGGCTCCATGGCCAGTCCGACGGTGCGCGCCATAACTAATGTAAAGAATGAGTTCGCCTCGGCAAAAAGCGTCACGGTAGCTCTAACGCTCTTTAATAATTCAGGCGTAACCGTGGCAACTCAAACAGCGACCCAGACGGTAAGTGCGGCCGGCATTGCCCCGTTCGATATGACTACCCCGGTAATTTCCTCGCCGTCACTCTGGTCGCCGACAACGCCCACCCTGTACTCGTTACAGACGCTGATCAGCGTCGGCGGGGCAGTTGTCGACAGCTCGGTCCAGAAAATAGGTCTTCGTTTTTATTCATGGAGTGCAGGCACGCCGGGCGGATTACTGGTGAACGGCACGCTTACCGAATTGAGAGGGGTTTGCCATTGCCAGTTCATGGGCTGGATAGAAAATGCGGTACCCGATTCCCGGTGGGCCATAGAGGTTGCCACTATGAAAGCGATGGGCATCAACAGCATCAGGTGTTCGCATTATCCAAGGGCCGATGCCTTTTATGCCGCCTGCGACTCGGTGGGCATGCTCGTGAACGTTGAAGTTCCCTCATGGGGGGTCAATGGAGGATTCAGCGGTCTGACCACCTTCTGGAGCCGAATGTATAGCTGCGACTCCGAAATGGTACTGGACGGATATAACCACCCCAGTATTTATTCCTGGGGTTGCTTTAATGAACCGAGCGACAAAACGCTGGCGGCGAACTTTTCTGCCGAAAGCACCATCATTCACGCACTCGATCCGGTTTCGGGATCCGGCCGCGTTACCCTGGTCGATAATTATTCCGGGAATGTCATGTATCCTCTCGATATCTATGGTTTAAACTATAACACAACGACTGCCACTTCCCTTCCCACCCTCAATACCGAAGCCTACGGGAACGCGATGGCGATGGGAAACCTGAATGGAGACTGGTTCCGCGTTTATCTGCGGGGGGACACGATAGATATGGACACCGCCTATAAAAGTGAAATGCATCTGGAAGACAGCTGCATGCGAACCATCTACTGGCTCACCAATGACAAATGCGGAGGGGGGCATTTCTGGTGCATGCAGGATTACTGCTCTTACCGGAACCAGACCGGCCTTGAAGGGATCGTCGATCGGCTCTGGATCCCTAAAAATGTTTATTCCCGGTTCCGGCTCAGCCTGACCGGAGCGAAACCCGATTACTGGCAGAAGGGGACGCCGACGAAGCTGTTGCTTTCGGCCGATCTTACCACGCTTCAGGCCAACGGATCGGATATTTCGCAGATAGTCGCCACCATGCGTGATTCAAGCGGCAATTGTCTCCAGATGCCCTGCAACATCACACTCTCCGTTACCGGGCCCGCAACGCTTTTTCCGGACACGTGCGCCACGGGCGGCTCTCTGACCGGCAATGTCGCTAGTGCGACGACGATCATGCAGGGAGGCCGCTGCGGCGCGCTCCTGCGCACCACCACCACGCCGGGTCCTATTACCGTAACCGCCACGAGCAGCTGCGGACTTTCCCCCGCCTCCATCACCCTGGCGAGCAACCCGGATACGGAGTCGTACTACCTTTCGGGCGCCACTTCGGTGCATCGGGGTGGCGTGCCCTCGTCGGGCAGGACGCTTCAGCTGCGAGCGGTAAATACGGGCGCAGGAATCCGGCTCTCCTTCCCCGCCGGCATTGAAAAAAGCGTTCGGATAATCGACCTGCAGGGAAAAGTGATCGCGGCGTATACTCTTCGGAACGGGATACCGGTTCTCATAAGCCGAATGACGGTGGGTGAAGGCGTCTGCTATGCCGCATGGAGCGACGGCGGTCGCCGGATGCTGACGAGACTGAATCTGGTTCAGTAATCAAGCCGAAGCCGGGAATGGCGTCCGGGGTGTCTTCGCACCGGGCGCTTTTTTCTCGTGGACCGCAATCGCAAAAACCGCCAGGGTGAGGAGCGTCGTTGCCGCCCCGAAAAGGAACGGGGCCGCAGGGTGCACGCTGAAAAGGAGCCCGGCGATAACACTCGCCGGCAGGAGTCCGATGCCGACAATGGTGTAGGAAAATCCGAGCGCCGTTGCCCGTGACTCTCCGGGAGCGATTCTGGCGACGAACGCCTTTTCCATGCCTTCGGTCATCGCCGCATAGACCCCGTAGAGGAGCCATAGTCCCCAGAGGAGCGGCGACCCGTGCGGCGCAAGGCCGAACGCGGCATAGACGATGCCGTAGAGCGCATAGCCCGCCATGAGCACTTTTTTGAACCCGATCCGGTCCGCGAGCGATCCGAACCCCTGCGAAAACACCGTGCTCGATAAATTATAAACAAGGTACATGAGCACGACCGTGGGCAGCGCAAAACCGAGGTTCATGCTTCGCAGGAGGAGGAACTGGTTCGAGGAGTTGCCGAGCGTGAATAGCGCCTGGACCAGGAAAAATCCCTTCAGGTTCCCGTCGTAGCGGCGCAGGTCGAGATTCGGCCGCGGCGGCGTTTTCCCCGCCCCGGCCGCCGATTGCGGTTCCTTGATGAAAAACAGGAATACGACGCCCAGCGCGGCGGGAACGATTGAGGCGGCAAACACCCTGTAAAACCCGCCGATATTTTTGATGGTCCCGGTGGCGTGGTCGATAAACCGCAGGCTGAGCAGGTACAGAATCAGGACCCCGAGCGTCGCGCCGGCAAAATCCATCGCCCGTTGCAGACCAAAGGCACTGCCGCGCACCTCCGGGGCGACCGAGTCGGCGATCAGGGCATCGCGCGGGGCGCCGCGGACTCCCTTGCCCACCCGGTCCGCGAACCGGGAGATCAGGACGAAGAGCCAGCTCACCGAGGCGAGGAGAAGGAGCCCCTTCGCGACGGTGGACAGGCCGTACCCGGCTATCGCCGGCCCCTTGCGTTTCCGGAATCGGTCGGAGTAGTAGCCGGAGAAGACCTTGACAAGGCTCGCCGTCGACTCGGCCACGCCCTCGATGATGCCGAGCGCGGGGCCGATGAATGCGCCCCGCGCGGCGAGGATGGTGCCGATAAAAGCCTGGAGGAGCGGATAGATCATCTCGCTCGAGACATCGGTGAAAAAAGAGGTGAGCCCGGTGAGCAGGACGGTGCGGTGGATGGGGGTGGATTTCATGGCCGGTTGCCGATCAGGAAGAAGAAACCCCCTTTATCCGGGGGCGTCAAAAATTATTTTATCGTGATCTTACACCGCAAAATTCGGGCAAACAATATTTCCAAGGAGGAGTTCATGGGCAGAGGCGATAAGCGTACGCTGAAGGGAAAGATTTTCAAGGGGTCTTTTGGAAAGAAACGGCCGCGCAAGAAGGATAAGGGCACCGCCGCAAAAACCGAGGCCTGATCGGACCTACCGACCGCGTCCGGAATGATGGCCCCCGGTTACTGATCCGGAGGCCATGGCGGTGACGGCGATCAGAGGGCTTTCGGCTGGCAGAGATTCTCTTTTTTGTTGGCGACCCGGCCGCAGCTTTTGCAGATGAATTCGGGTTTATTCACCAGCGGAATGATCTCCTTGACATCCAGGTCACAGGAACAGCACGTGAGGCTGCACATCTTGTCTGCTCCGCTATGGTGTCCTTCTGCTTTCGGACTCATAATAACGCTCCTTGTTGTTGGTTGGTAGGGTTAAAACCGCCTCTCTCCAAAATAGCTTTAATTTTTCGTGGAAGCAAATCCTCCCGCGGTCGGGGCCGGCTCAACGGTTGACTCCCCCTTCCCGAAGATGTATATTACTTGCATAAAACAAACCAAACGGTCGGTATATGAAAGAATCCAAAGAACATATCCTGAAAGTAGCCTTTTATCTCTTCCTTCAGAAGGGCTTCAAAGAGGTGACGATGAAGGAGATCGTCGAGAAGACCGGGCTGTCGAAGGGCGCATTTTATCACTATTTCAAGAGCAAGGAGCAGCTCTTCTTCGAGGTGAACGATTACTTCCTCACGATTTTAGCCGAGGTTCACTACAAGCAGTTTTCACAAAGCTCCCTCCGGCAGTTCTATAAGGACTACCTCGACCGGATTTCCGGGATGTTTCAAAACATGATCACCAGCGGAATATTGGGAAGCGGTAATTCGACCATCAACTACTATACGATGGTATTCGATGCATTCAAGATGTTTCCCGAGTTTCGCGCCCGGATGATTGAGCACGACCGCGAGGAGCTCGAAGTCTGGAAAGAGGCGGTTGCCAGGGCACGAGCGGGTGGGGAGATAAGCACCGTGATGGGGGATGAGCAGATTGCGAAGGTTTTTCTTTTCACGAACGACGGCATCGCCATCCGTCTCCTTATGGAAAACCGGATCGATGAGATACGGGGCGAGCTTATGAAACTGTGGGACAATTTTCACGATCAGATAGCGGCGAAGGTTTCGCCGGCGCCGGTGCAATAATTTCATTTTTCGTGCGTCTAATGAGAAGGTGAAGTATAAAAAGCGCAAAGGCACCATCACAATAAACCGAATGTCCGGTTTATTACGACTCGGCAAATAAACCGGACGGTCGGTATTAAACGGGCCTTTGTTGAGATCGGTATCCCGGGAAAAAAATTTAGCGATGTGCACCTATCCAACAGGAGGCCTCAACATGAGCGCTACTCACCCCAAAGCGAAACCCGACTACGGCTTTGATGGTACACCCATCAACTATCTATTGATCGGTGTCGGTGCTTGTGCGCTTACCATCTTTCTTCTGACCTTGTCCAATCCCCTTTTAAAAATTCTGGGTGTTATATTCCTCGTTCTAACGGCAGTCATCATTGGTGTCATGGCAAAGTTTATCTATTATGTAAAGATCGGCAAGCTCCGTCTCCGGGATCGCCTTCTTTCCATGGTGGACTGGAAGGGCAACGAGGCGGTTCTGGACATAGGAACGGGACGGGGTCTTCTCATGATCGGAGCGGCGAAAAGGCTTACAAGCGGTAAGAGCACGGGGATCGACATCTGGCGACCGGGGGACATGCATGCAAACAGTCTCCGGAATACCCTCAATAATGCCCGATTGGAAGGGGTCTTCGATAAGGTGGAGGTGAAAAATGCCGATGTGCAAAAGATGCCCTTCCCCGACGGGTCTTTTGACGTCGTCCTCTCAAACCTCTGCATCCACAACATCAATTCAAAAAATGGAAGGGAGCAAGCCTGTCGGGAAATCGCGAGGGTTTTAAAATCCGGCGGGAAAGTCATTATCGGCGATGCCATCCATCTTGAGGAGTACGCCGAAGTTTTCCGCACTACCGGAATGACGGTTGAGATCCTCCGGGGACGGTTCCTCGAAAACGCCATGCCGTGGAATAAAATTCTGGAAGCCTCGAATTAGCGATGGAGCGGGTGGTGCAATAAATTACCCCGGCATGCGTCCTATTGTGGCAGGGCAGGCAAAAAGAGAAGCGAGGAAGGGATAGTATATAGTAAACCGAAGGGCCGGTTTTATCGCAGCCTATAAACCGGACGGTCGGTTTCAAAGCGAGAAGTGCCAAGGAGACACCATGAAAAAGCAAATGTCGAGTCTGTTGATCCCCGGATTGTTGTTATCCCTCATCTGTACCGCGCTTGGGGCCGGGGGAACAGCGGCATTGCACCGGGAAGAATCCGGTACCTTCGAAAATCCGGCCGCCGCTCCGAAGGACAGCGTCATTATCACCTCGCTTCCGGAAGCGGAACGGCTCGCCTTTCAAAGCAACGCCGACATGGTGAACGGCAGGGTCGACATCAAAGTGATGGCGGAGCGCCGGAGGGCGGCGCTAAGCGATCTCCTGCCCCAGGTGACCGCCGGAGGAAGCGCGACCGATAACACCAATATCCCGACGACGATCATCCCCGGCGGGCTCCTGCCGGGATATCCAAACCAGACCGCCATCGCCCTTGGGGTGCAATATGGGGCGAACGGCAATGTGCAGGCGCGGCAAAAGCTTTTCGACGCTTCGAGCATCATCGGGCTCAGGGCGGCCCATGCATCCGAGCAGCTGGCCGCTCTCACCCTCGAAAGCACGAGGGAGGAGGTGGCGATGCAGGTGGCGACCGTCTACTATAACCTTCAATTAAGCTCCGAGCAGATCGCTTTTTTGAAGAAGCAGGTGGAAAGCTATCAAAGCCTGAGCGCCATCGCCGAGGTGCAGTTTCAGGCGGGGGTGGCGAAAAAAAGCGATAACGACCGGATCAGGGTCAACCAGACGAATATCGAAACCGAGCTCGACCAGATTGAAAACCTCTACTCCGGACAGCTGACCGGGCTCGCCCTGCTTCTCGGATTGCCGCCCGAAAAGAAGCTCGTCGTCCGCGACGACCTGAACCTGAACGCCGCTCCGGGGGGCAACGAGGGGGCGTTCGACGTGCGCCTGCGGCCCGACTGGCAGGTCCTCGAAAAACAGGCGGCATTGCAGGAGCTCGATATCAGCCTGAAAAAAGCGCAATGGTTTCCGGTTCTCGCGGCAAATGCAAACTATAACCAGGACTTCTACGGCCCCGAATTCGACCCGCAGACCAGAAGCAACTGGTACCCCTCGTCGTCCGTCTCGCTCACGCTCGATATCCCGATCTTCGATGGCTTCAAGCGCAATGCGGAACTCGGCCGGAGCCGCCTCGAGCTTGAAAAAACGCGGAACATGCAGGCCCATCTCCGTGCGACCATCGGCAAGGAAATCCAGGATGCGCGGAGCACTCTCGCCTACAGCAAGGCGCGACTCGCCGGCCAGAAGGCCAATCAGGATCTCGCCGGCGAGGTCTACGATGAGACCGTGGTTGAATACAAGAGCGGCACCGCCACGCTGTCCGATTTGCAGAACGCCGAGAACGCGCTCATCGAATCGCAGGCCCAGTACATGGCCGCCCTGGCGGATCAGCTCCTGGCGGAACTCTCCCTGCATAAGGCGCAGGGAACGCTGCTCGGCAGCCTCGGGACGGAATAAGAGCACTCGTCTATCAATGACCGAAAGGAAGGTACCATGGAAGAGCCCGTAAAGAAGAAAAACAGGTCCAACAAAATCATGCCGATCGTACTCGGCGTCGTGCTTATGGCCGGAGGCGGTATCGGCGGCAGCGCCTGGCTGCACTCCCTTCGCTACGCCGAGACCGACGACGCCCAGATCGACGGGGACATCAGCCCGGTCTCCGCCAGGGTCGGCGGCGCGGTCAGGACCATCCGCTTTACCGACAACCAGCAGGTGCATGCGGGCGATACCCTGCTCACGCTCGACGACCTGGACTACCGGATCAGGCTCGAACAGGCCGAAGCGGCGCTCGACGCGGCCAACGCCGACGTCATGCTGTCGCACGAGAATGTCGCCTCCTCGCGGGCCAACGTTCCGGCCGCCGAGAGCAACATCGATGCGGCAAAAACGCGTCTCTGGAAGGCAACCGAAGACCTCCGGCGCTTCGAAACCCTTCTCAGGAACGGGGCGGTGTCACAGGATAAGTTCGATGCGGTAAAGGCGGAAAAAGAGGAGGCCGAGGCGCGGCTTGCCAGCCTGCAGGGGGAGCGGGGCGCGACGCAGAAACTCGTGTCCGTGGCCGAGAGACGGGTTGCCGGCGCGGTGGCGAAGATCCGTCAGGCGCAGGCCGATGTGGACTATGCGAAGCTGCAACTGTCGTATACCGTTGTGACGGCTCCCGCGCCGGGCATCGTTTCGAAGCGGGCGGTGCAGGTCGGGCAGCTCGTATCCGCCGGCTCGCCGCTCTTCTGCATCGTCAATACCGGCGATCTCTACGTGACCGCCGATTTCAAGGAGACGCAGGTCGGCCGGCTGAAGCCGGGGCAGGAGGTCGTCATCACGACGGACGTGTTTCCGGGGTCGCCGCTCAAGGGCTCGGTCGCCTCGTTTTCCGGGGCCACCGGGGCAAAATTCTCCCTGCTGCCGCCGGATAACGCCACCGGCAACTTTGTCAAGGTCGTCCAGCGCATACCGGTCCGCATCGCCATCACCGATTTTTCCGGCCTGCAGGATCTTGTCCGGCCGGGCATGAGCGTCAAGGCGGCGGTCCGGATTAAATAATCATCCGGGAGAACGGTCAAGGATAGTCATATGGCAGAAACAGGCATAAGGAAGTGGATCGTCACCTTTACGATCGTGACGGGGGTGCTGCTCGAGATCATCGACTCCACGGTCGTCAACGTGGCGATGTCGAACATCATCGGCGCGCTGAACGCGACCCTCGAAGACGCCGCGTGGATCGTGACCGGCTACACCATCGCCAACGTGATCGTGCTGCCCATATCGGGATGGCTCGGCGACCGGATCGGCCGCAAGAAATACTTCCTGATCTCCATCCTTCTTTTCACCGTCATGTCGCTTTTCTGCGGCAATGCAACGACCCTGGGCCAGCTCATCGTCTTTCGCGTCCTGCAGGGACTCGCCGGCGGCGGCCTGCTCTCGACCGGCCAGGCGATCCTGATGGAAACCTGGCCCAAGGAGCAATTTGCGATGGGGATGGCGATCTTCGGGATCGGCGTCGTGGTCGGTCCGGCTCTCGGCCCCACGCTCGGCGGCTATATCATCGATCATCTCTCGTGGCAGTGGATCTTCTACATCAACCTGCCGGTCGGCCTCGTCGCGGCATTCCTCGTCGCAACCTTCATCAGGGAGACGCCGCGGTTCGGCCACGGGGACCCCATCGACTGGTGGGGGATAGCCCTCCTCGCCGCGTTTGTCGGGTCGCTCCAGATGGTGCTCGAAAAGGGGCAGTCCAGGGACTGGTTCTCCGATCCCATGATCACCGCCTTCACCGCGGTTTCGGTCGTCAGCGGAATCCTCTTCGTCTGGCGGGAGCTCGCGACCAGGTACCCGGTGGTAAATCTTTCGATCTTTCGCCACCGGAACTATCTCACCGGCAATATCATGATGTTCGTGCTCGGCCTGGTGATGTACTGCTCCATGTTCGCCCTGCCGCTCTTCTGCCAGACCATCCTGCATCTCAGCGCGCAGGAGACCGGGATGCTGCTCATCCCGAGTTCGCTCGTCAGCATGGTGGGGATGCCGGTCGTGGCAAAACTTTCGCAGCGGGGGGTACCGCCGCAAATTCTCGGCGCCATCGGCTATATCCTCTTTTTCGTCTGCCTGATGATGATGTCGGGGGCGACCATCGAGACCGGGGCGGGCTTTTTTTTC
The DNA here is from genome assembly GCA_964651515.1 of uncultured Fibrobacteraceae bacterium. Lineage (GTDB taxonomy): Bacteria > Fibrobacterota > Chitinivibrionia > Chitinivibrionales > Chitinispirillaceae > BOG-1184. The sequence goes on along the minus strand of CAZYYB010000026.1, from coordinate 525 downwards.
TGGCCCATGGTGATCATGGGCGTCGCGCGCGGCTTTCTCATGGTCCCCTTCACCCAGCTCGCCTTGCAGGACCTGTCCGGCAAGGAGGTAGGGCAGGGGACCGGCATGAACAACCTGATGCGGCAGCTCGGCGGCTCGTTCGGCATCGCGGTGCTGACGACCATCCTGCAGGTACAGGTCGGCGCCTTCCGGAACGGGCTCATCCCTAACGTCAACCCTTACAACCCGGCCTTCCAGGCGCGGTTCCAGGCGCTTTCCGGCGGGTTCGCCGCAAAAGGGTTCTCGCTGGACCAGGCGGGGACCATGGCGCTCCGGTCGATCGAGGCCGCGGTCATGAACCAGGCGCAGCTCTTAACCTATAACAAAATTTACCTCGGCTCGGGGATCATGATGCTCTGCTGCATCGGCCTCCTGTTCTTCTTTCGGACGGGGAAAAAAAGCCCAATGCAAAATTAAATTCCTTTGGATGGCCGAGCCGGGTCACCCCATTTTGCCCAAAAGGCAGTTATGAGAGCCAGCCCTGTC
>CAZYYB010000025.1:0-33830 GCA_964651515.1 uncultured Fibrobacteraceae bacterium | reverse complement strand
CTCGAGCTGCTCGCCCTCGCCCCCTCCACCGTTTCGAAGCACCTGTCGATCCTGAAAAATGCCGGTCTTGTCTGCTCACGCAAAAACGAACGATGGATATACTACCGCCTGACGGAGAATCCGGATAAATCCGGAACCGTGCAACGGTCGATTGCTCTGGCGTTCGATGCGCTTGAGCACGACCGGCAAACAATCGAAGATCGGCACCGGTTGACGAATATCCTTCGCATGGACAGGGAAATTCTCTGTGGTAACCGTCGCAGGGAGACGGAAAGAGACGAGACGGAAAGAGACGGGACGGAAAAAGAAACCCCATAGTTGACGGTAGTGAACAGGCGGGGGATAACCATGGAAAAATTGAAAATACTGTTTCTCTGCACCGGCAACTCCTGCCGAAGCCAGATGGCCGAAGGGTGGGCCCGTGCGCTCAAAGCCGATTGCAGCGAGCCCTATTCGGCGGGGGTGGAAATCCACGGGCTCGATCCGATTGCCGTCAGGGTAATGGCCGAAGCGGGGGTGGATATTTCCACCTATCGGTCCAAGCTCCTTAACGACATCAAGCACATCCCCTTCGACTGGGTGATCACCGTCTGCGATGCGGCAAACGAGAGCTGCCCCATTTTTCCCGGCAGGGTGCAGCGACTTCACGTGAGCTTCGACGACCCGCCGAAACTCGCAGAAAATGCGAAAACCGGAGAAGCGGCGCTTGCGCCCTACCGACGGGTGCGCGATGAGCTGCGCGATTTCATCCTGACCCTCCCCGATGCCCTGCCGGGGTTTCGAAAGGCCGACTGAAAATGGAAAAAAGGCTTTCATTCCTTGACCGCTACCTGACCGTGTGGATTTTCGCCGCCATGGGCCTTGGTATCGGCATCGGCTGGTGCGTTCCCACGGCGGCGGCCCTGCTCTCCCGAATGAGCATCGGCACGACCTCGTTGCCGATCGCCGTCGGCCTCATCATCATGATGTATCCGCCGCTCGCCAGGGTGAATTACCGGAAAGTGAGCGGCGTCTTTGCCGACAGGAAGGCGCTTCTTCTGTCGCTTATACAGAACTGGATCATCGGGCCCGCGCTCATGTTCGCCCTGGCAATCGTTTTCCTGCGCGGCCATCCGCACCTCATGACCGGGGTCATCATCATCGGCCTTGCCCGGTGCATCGCCATGGTCATCGTCTGGAACGGCCTGGCGAAGGGCGACGGCGAGTATGCGGCGGCGCTGGTTGCATTCAATTCCGTATTCCAGGTCCTCTTTTTTGCCCTGTACGCCTACCTGTTCGTCACCATGCTGCCGCCGCTGTTCGGCCTGGCCGGACAGGCGGTGCACGTAGCGATGAAGGAGGTCGCGATCAGCGTCGGCATTTATCTGGGAATCCCTTTTGCGGGAGGCTTTCTGACCCGGATGATCCTCGAACCGATGAAGGGCGAGCGGTGGTACACCGGGCGCTTCCTGCCGAAAATCGGTCCGGTAGCGCTCGTTGCCCTCCTGTTTACCATCCTGGTCATGTTCATCTACAAGGGGAAAGCCGTCGTAACCCTGCCCTTTGAGGTGGTCCGCGTGGCGATCCCGCTTTCGATTTATTTCCTTGTCATGTTTTTCGGGTCGATGTTTGCCACCCGCCGCCTGGGCATCGGCTACGGGGAAGCCGTCAGCCTCTCGTTTACCGCCGCAAGCAACAATTTCGAGCTGGCGATAGCCGTTGCGGTCGGGGTGTTCGGCATCGCCTCGCAGGAGGCCTTTGCCGCGGTTATCGGCCCGCTCATCGAGGTTCCGGTGATGATCGGGCTGGTGAACGTGGCCCTGCGATATAAAAAATCGTTTGAGCGAAGACGAGGGCTAAGTCCTCGCCGATAGTTTTGCATGGACGGGTGATGTATCCGGAAATTGCGGCTCCCCCGCCAAACCCATAGCGATCAACCACCCGCTCCGGTTCAAGGTAGTATCTTTAAATTCATCTATTCGCCTCTTTTTTTTCGGTCGTACCGGGCGATCAGCGCTACCCTCTCCAGGCCTCGCGGCATACCGTAACCTATGGACAAAACTTCCATCCCCGGCAAACATGTCGTTGTGCTCGGCGCCAATCATGCATCGAGCAAATCCGGGCTCAGGGACCGGCTCATCGTAACGACTACCAACCTGAAGGCCGCCCTCCGGAAACTCGCCCGGAACGGGGATGTTTTTGAATCGTTCATCCTCTCGACCTGCAACAGGGTTGAAGTGTATGCCGTGATGGAAACCCCCCCGGCCGCGCGGGAGCGGCTGACCGGGTTCTTCGCGGATTTTCACGGCATTCCGGTCGGTGAGTTCGAGTCGCAGCTCTATTTTTACCATTGCGAAGAGGCGGCGGAGCATCTTTTTTCCGTCGTTGCCGGACTCGATTCCATGGTGATCGGCGAAACGCAGATACTCGGCCAGGTCAAGGAGGCCTACCGGTGCGCGCACGAGCTGGGCAACACCGGCACGTTCCTCAACAAACTCGTCCACTTTGCGGTTGAGACGGGCAAGCGCGTCCGTACCGAAACGAAAATCAGCGACGGTATCCTGTCGGTGCCGTCCGCGGCGGTCGACCTGGCGAAAAAGAAATTCGGCGACCTGTCCGGTCGTTCGGCGCTCATCATCGGCGCGGGCGATATGGGAGGACTCACCGTCCGGCATCTGGCGGCGACCGGCATGAAAAGGATGTACTTTGCCGGCCGGACCCGGGAGCATTCGCTGCCGCTGGCCGAAAAGTTCGGCGGAACCTCGGTTGCACTTGCCGACCTCGACGCGATCATGACGGAATGCGACATCGTCATTTCATCGACGGGCGCCCCCCACCTCATCCTGACCGCCGACCGGATTAAAGGTGTTATGTCGATGAGAAAAAACCGGGCGCTTTTTCTCATCGACATCGCTGCTCCCCGCGATATCGATCCGGCGGTCGGCGATATCGAGAACGTCTCCCTCTTCGGGTTCGACGAGCTCTCGGTCCAGGTTTCGAAAAACTCACACAGGAGAACCGGCGAGATCGACCGTGCGCGCGAAATCATCCGCAACGACCTGGAGCGCTATTTCGCCTGGTACCGCTCACTCAAAATCCTGCCCACCCTCATCTCGCTGCGAAAGCGGTTCGAACTTCTGCGCGACGAGGAGCTCAAACGGTACGACTCCCGGATCGACGCCCTGCCCCCGGAGTCGCGCGAGATCATAAATCAATTCGCCGCATCATTGACGAAACGGTTCCTGCGCACCCCGTCGAAGGTCCTGAAGGGTATGGCCGACGGCGACGGCGTCATGGATACCCGTTCCCTCGCCGCCATTTTCGGCCTGAAGGAGTTCGGCGATGAGTGACCGGTACTATCCCATCTTTGTCAAGGGCAGAAACCTCCACGGACTCGTGGCGGGCGGCGGGACGGTGGGGGTGCGCAAGGCCGAGGCGCTCCTTGCGTCCGGCGCGCGCGTTACGGTGGTCAGCCCGCAGGGAACCGACCGGCTCATCGATCTTTCGGAGCGTAACCTCCTGCAATGGGTGCGGGAGCCCTACAATGATGGCTTCCTGCAGGGAGTCCGGCTCGCGATCGGCGCGACCGGTGACCGTTCCGTCAACGAGCGTGTCTATCGCGATGCCTGCAGGAGGGGAATTCCCGTCAATATCGTCGACGATCCGGAACTCTGCACCTTCATCGTCCCCGCGGTAGTGACAAAAGGGCCGCTTTGCGTGGCGGTCTGCACGGGCGGCGCCGCACCCGCACTCGCCCGGAAGATCCGCGACGACCTGGAGGCGGCACTCCCCGATGAGTACGAAGCCATGATCGACGAACTCGGCCTCCTGCGCCCCGCGATCCGGCGGCTTACCGCCGGAAGCAAGGAGCGGTTCTGGCAAACCATTGCCTCCATCGACCCGAATGACTACCGCGGTGAACCCGAGGCCCTGCGCCGGCACATCCGGGCAGAGCTCGAAAGGGCGGCATAGCCCATGCCCGAGGTCCTGCGCATCGCTACGCGGGGAAGCGCCCTGGCGCTTGCCCAGACCCGGCAGGCGGCGGCAACGCTCGAAGAGCGGAATCCCGGATTTACCTTTGAAATAATTACGTTCACCACGACGGGCGACCGCGTCACCGACCGGCCGCTTTCGCACTTCCGGGGGGAGGGTGTTTTTGTCAAGGAAATCGAGGCCGCGCTCCTGGCCGGCGAGGCCGACCTGGCGGTGCACAGCCTCAAGGATGTCCCGGTGCGGCGCGCCGACGGCCTGCTCCTGGCGGCCTTCCCGACCCGCCGGACTCCCTTCGACTGCCTGATCACGAAGACCGGATCGCGCTTCGATGAATTGCGCCGGGCGGCAGTCGTCGGCACCGGCAGTCCCCGGCGCGTCATGCAGCTGCGGGCCGCCCGACCCGACCTCGTATTCGGCGAAGTACGCGGAAATCTCGATACCCGGCTGCGGAAACTCGACGAAGGGCTTTTCGACGGCATCGTCGTCGCGGCCGCGGGCATGCTGCGGCTGAACAGGCAGTTTGACAACGCCGCACTCCTTCCCGCCGATCTCTGCCTGCCCGCAGCGGGCCAGGGCTGCCTGGCCGTCGAATGCCGGGAACGGGACGAGCGGGCGAAGCGTATCGCCGCGACCGTGGACGATGCCGCGACCCGGCTCGAAGTCGGCGCGGAACGCGATTTCCTGGCCATCATGGGCGGCGGCTGTCATTCCCCGACGGCGGTCTATGCCGCACTCCAGGGCGGTTCTCTCCGCCTGACCGGGGCGGTCGGCGACCCGGAGAGCGGGGCCTGCGTCCGCGCCACCGTGAACGGTGCGAAGCGGGACAGCCGATCGGCCGGACGGGCTCTGGCGAACAGGATGCTGGAGTTGTGCGACAAAAGCGGCATCAGGATCCAGCCATGAACGGTGGGAAACCGGGCATCGTCTATCTGGTCGGCGCCGGGCCCGGCGACGCGGGGCTCATCACGCTCAAGGGCGTGCGCTGCCTTGAAAAAGCGGAGGTCGTGATCTACGATTTCCTGGCCGATCCCGCCCTCCTTTCGCATGCCCCGGCGACCTCGGAAAAAATCAATGTCGGAAAATCGGTATATCACCATACCATGGAACAGCGGGAAATAAATACGCTGCTTGTAAATAAGGGGCGCGAGGGCGGCGTCGTCGTCCGGCTCAAGGGCGGGGACCCCTTCGTGTTCGGCCGGGGCGGCGAGGAGTGCGAGGCGCTCCACGCGGCGGGCATTCCCTTCGAGGTCGTCCCCGGAGTTACTGCAGGGATTGCGGCGCCCGCCTATGCCGGCATTCCGGTAACCAGCCGCGGCTGCGCCTCCTCGGTGGCGTTTGTCACGGGCAACGAGGACCCCGCGAAACCATATTCCACCATCAGGTGGGAGCATCTGGCGCAAGGGGCCGACACGCTGGTCTTTTACATGGGTGTCGGCAACCTGGCCGGAATTACGGCCGAACTCATGCGGCACGGGCGTTCGTCCGCCACCCCGGTCGCGATCGTCCGCTGGGGAACAAAATCGACGCAGCGGACCATTACCGGAACGCTGGCGACCATAGTCGAAACCGCCGAAAGCACGTCCCTGCTGCCGCCCGCGATAATCATCGTCGGCGAGGTCGTTGCCCTGCGCGACCGGCTGCACTGGTTTGAAAACCGGCCGCTTTCCGGAAAGCGGATAATAAATACCCGCTCCCGCGCCCAGGCTTCGCAGCTTTCCGTTCTCCTCACCGACCTCGGCGCCGAGGTGCTCGAACTGCCGACCATCGCCGTCGAACCGGCGGGCCGGGAGAGCGCGCTGGCCGCCGAGATCGAAAATCTCGAAGGGTACCAATGGATCGTCTTCACCAGTGCAAACGGCGTCCACGCATTTTTCAACCTGCTCCTTGCCATTAAGGGAGATATCCGCGGCCTGGGGAGCGCACGGCTCGCCTCTATCGGCCCCGGCACCACGGCGGCAATAAACGGCTACCGGATCAGGGTCGATTGCACGGCGTCCGAAGCGGTCGCCGAAGGGTTGCTCGCCGCGCTTGACGCATACACCTGGGAGGGAGTGCGCGTGCTCCTCCCCCGTGCCGCCAGGGCGCGCGACCTTCTGCCCGATGCCCTGCGGGCCAGGGGTGCAGCGGTCACGGTGGCCGCCGCGTACACCACCGTGACGCCGGAGAGTGTCGACGAGTCGATCAAGGACGCTATCCTGCATGACCGGTACGACCTCATCACGTTCTCGAGTCCTTCGACCTTCGAGAATTTCGCCGGCCTGTTCGGCGCCTCCGGGTTCGCGGAAATCGCACGGACGCTCCGGGCAATCAGCATCGGCCCGGTGACGACCGCCGCAATGGCGCTCTCCGGCGTTACCCCGGTCGCGCAGGCACGGGAGCACACCATCCCGGGGATTGCGGCGACCATACGGGAGTACCTGCAAAAATGATCGGCATCTCCAAACTCTATTGCGGAACGGTGGAACCGTCCGACGCCCTGCGGTACGGTCGCGATTCCGGCAGGCTGCCCTCCCATTTGCTCCAGTTCTCTGCGGACAAGAAGCCGGTCGTGGTATGGAACGTGGGCCGGCGGTGCAACCTGCGGTGCGTCCACTGCTACTCGCACTCCGCCGACCGGGAGTATGCGGGCGAGCTGGACACGAGGGAAGCGGAACGGTTCATCGACGGGCTCGCCGAATTCGGCGTACCGGTCCTGCTCTTTTCCGGCGGGGAACCGCTCCTGCGGAGCGACCTCTTCGGACTCATACGGCGGGCGAAGAGCGCCGGGATGCGGGCGGTCCTGTCGACAAACGGCACCCTTATCACCGAGGAGATCGCGGCCGGACTCGCCGGAATCGGGTTGTCCTACGTCGGCGTCAGCATCGACGGACTTCGCGACGTCAACGATCGCTTCCGCGGAACGGCCGGCGCGTTCGACCTCGCCCTTCGCGGCATCCGCAACTGCATCGGCGCCGGAGTCAAGGTCGGGCTGCGGTTCACCATGACAAAACGTAATGTCGGGGAGATTCCGGGCATCTTCAAACTCCTCGAAGAGGAAAATATTCCGCGCGTGTGCTTGTATCACCTGGTGTACGCCGGCCGGGGCGGCGACCTGCGGCATGAGGACCTCGACGCGGCCGGGTGCCGGGCCGCACTCGACCGGATCATCGACCTGACCGCCGACCTCCACGCCCGCGGGATGAAAAAGGAGGTGCTGACGGTCGACAATCATGCCGACGGCGTGTACCTCTATCTGCGCATGCGCGCCGAAGGGTCGCCCCGCGCCGCAAAGGTCCTCGACCTCCTGACCATGAACGGCGGGAACGGCTCGGGGATCGGTATCGGCTGCGTGAGCGGGGACGGAGAGGTGCATGCCGACCAGTTCTGGCGCCATCGTTCCTTCGGTAATGTCAAGGAGCGGTCCTTCGGGGAACTCTGGACCGATACGAGCGATGAGCTCATGGCCGGCCTGAAAAATCGCGGGCCGCTGCTTAAAGGCAGGTGCGGCCGCTGCGTCTACCGGAACCTCTGCAACGGTAATTTCAGGGTGCGGGCCGAGGCGGTGTCGGGCGATGTCTGGGGCGAGGACCCGGCCTGTTTTTTGACCGAAGAGGAGATTACGAGTCGTTATGAATAAACGGAGGGCGGGGCGCCATGGGATTTCCTGAAGTGCGGATGAGACGGTTGCGGCGGAATGCGGCCATCCGGAATATGGTCGCCGAAACAAGGCTTATGGCCGACGACTTTATCCTGCCCCTCTTCGCGTGCCCCGGGGAGCGGGTCCGCGCCCCGATAGCCGCCATGCCGGGAGTATACCGGTCATCAATCGACGGGCTCCTCGAAACGTGCGGCGAGGCGGTCGATGCCGGGGTCGGCGCGGTCCTCCTGTTCGGCATCCCGGACGCAAAGGACGACGAGGGACGGAGCGGGTATGCGGAGGACGGCATCGTGCAACGGGCGATCGCCGCGATCAAGAGGCGGTTCAACGACCTGTACGTCATCACCGACGTGTGCAACTGCGAGTATACCACCCACGGCCACTGCGGACCGCTGGTCAACGGCGAGGTGGCAAACGACGCGACGCTCGACATTCTCGCGCTCCAGGCGCTCTCCCATGCCCGTGCCGGATGCGACATGGTCGCACCGAGCGATATGATGGACGGGCGGGTGAAGCGCATCCGCGCACAGCTTGACTCTGCGGGCTTTGAGCTTCTTCCGATACTGTCGTATGCGGTCAAATATGCCTCCGCCTTCTACGGCCCCTTCCGGGAAGCGGCCGGTTCGGCTCCCGCCTTCGGCGACCGGCGCGGCTACCAGATGGATCCGCGGAACGGGAACGAAGCGCTGCGCGAAGTGCACCTGGACATCGACGAAGGCGCGGACATGGTCATGGTGAAACCGGCGCTCTCCTACCTCGACGTCGTCCGGCGCATCCGCGAAACCTCCACCGTCCCGGTAGCGGCGTACAACGTGAGCGGCGAATACTCTATGGTAAAGGCTGCGGCGGACCGGGGCTGGATCGACGGCAAGGCGGTCATGATGGAGATTCTCACCTCCATCAAGCGTGCCGGGGCGCAGGCGATCATCACCTATCACGCCGTCGAGGCGGCAAAGCTCCTCGCCGTGGGGAGGTAGCCCGCATGCCTGCCGCACCGCCGAAAACGATACCCGACGAGCTTCGCCTGGTCGCCTGGGAAGTAACGCGTTCCTGTAATCTTCACTGCCGCCACTGCCGCGCCGCGGCGGAGCGGGGGCCCTACGCGGGAGAGCTGACCACGGCCGAGTGCGAAACTATGCTGCGGGGCATTGCCGCCTTCGCGCGACCGATCGTCATCCTGACCGGCGGCGAACCGATGCTGCGACCCGATATTTACCATATTGCCGCCTACGGCACAAGCCTCGGCCTGCGGATGGTGATGGCCCCCTGCGGCACGCTGGTGACCGAAGAAACCTGCGCACGGCTGATAAGCGCGGGAATACAACGGATTAGCCTGAGCATCGACGGCGCCACCGCGGCGAGCCACGACGCCTTCCGCCGGGTCGCCGGAGCCTTCGACGGCGTTATGGCGGCGGTCACGTCGGCGCGTTCCGCAGGGCTTGCATTCCAGGTCAATACCACGATTACGCGCCTTAATGTCGGCGAACTGCCGGCAATTTTCGACCTTGCGCGGTCGCTCGGTGCGGTTTCGTTCCATCCGTTTCTGCTCGTACCGACCGGACGCGGCCGGGAGCTCGCGGATCTTGGGCTGCCGCCGGTCGAGTACGAACGGGTACTCCACTGGATCTACGACCGCCGTTCAACGGCGGGCATGACCGTGAAGCCGACCTGCGCGCCCCACTACTACCGGATTCTCCGGGAGCGCGAACGGCTCGCCGGGAGGACGGTTCGGCCGCAGACCCATGGTCCCGACGCCATGACGAAAGGGTGCCTCGGCGGCCGGGGATTCGCTTTTGTATCGCATGTCGGCACCGTCCAGATCTGCGGATTTCTCGACCTCCCCGCCGGCAGCCTCAGGGAAACCGGGTTTAACCTGCAGCCGGTGTGGGAAAATTCGCCGCTCTTCCGCAAGGTGCGGGATCCGGGCGCGTACCGGGGGCGCTGCGGCCGCTGCGACTACGGCGTCGTCTGCGGCGGATGCCGGGCGCGTGCGTTCGCCGCAACGGGCGATTATCTCGCCGATGAACCCGCCTGTACCTATGCACCGCCGGGCGCACGCCGGCCGGGAGACCTCCATGCCTGACACCGCCAGAAGCCTCGCCGCGTTCCGTGAAGCGCTGCGGGTCATCACCGGCGGCGTCGACTCGCCGGTACGCGCCTTCAAAGCCGTGGGCGGCAGTCCGCTGTTTTTCGCCTCGGGTACCGGCTCGTCGGTGGACGATATCGACGGCAATCGCTACCTGGATTATGTCGGCTCCTTCGGACCGCTCATTCTCGGGCACGCCCACCCCGAGGTGGTGCGGACCATCCGCGAGGCCGCGGGAAGAGGAACGAGTTTCGGCGCTCCCACCATCGTCGAAACCGAGCTGGCGAGGGCCGTCATCCGCCGGGTGCCGTCGGTCGAGCTTATTCGATTTGTAAACTCGGGAACCGAGGCGACCATGAGTGCGGTGCGTCTCGCCCGCGGATTTACAAAACGTGACTACATCGTCAAATTCGAAGGGTGCTACCACGGTCACGGCGACAGCTTTCTCATTGCGGCAGGCTCGGGAGCCGCCACGCTCGGCATTCCGGACAGTCCCGGGGTGACCGCCGGGACCGCGCGCGATACGCTTTCGGCCCGCTATAACGATCTCGGTTCGGTAGAGCTGCTCTTCGAAAAGCATGGCGAACGGATTGCCGCGATCATCGTCGAACCGGTTGCCGGAAACATGGGGGTCATTGCGCCGGCCGCGGGGTTTCTCCGGGGGTTGCGCGAGATTGCGGACCGGTTCGGGAGCCTCCTCATTTTCGACGAGGTCATGACCGGGTTCCGTGTGTCGGCCGGAGGGGCGCAGGAGCTTTGCGGTGTCCGCCCCGACCTGTCCGCCTTCGGCAAGATAATCGGCGGCGGGCTGCCGGTCGGCGCCTACGGCGGCAAACGACATATAATGGAGCGGATGGCTCCCCTGGGCGATATTTACCAGGCCGGAACGCTTTCGGGAAATCCGCTCTCCATGGCGGCGGGGCTCGCAACGCTGACCCGTATCGACCACACTCCCGATTTTTACCCGACGCTCGAACGCCGGAGTGCGCGCCTCGCCGAAGGCCTCATGCGGAATTGCCTCGAAGCCGGAGTACCGGCGGTCCTCAATAGGGTCGGGTCGATGATGACCCTGTTTTTTACCGACCGGAAGGAAATCACGGATTGGAGCGGTGCGAAGACCTGCGACACGGCGGCCTATGCGCGCTTTTTCCATGCGCTGCTGCGCGGCGGGATATACCTTGCTCCATCGCAATTCGAGGCGGCATTCGTTTCGGCCGCGCACTCCGACGACGATATTGAAAAAACGATCGCCGCCTCATCCGTCGCTCTCGGAAAGCTTTCCTGATGGATACCGTCGACCGGGCGATCCTCGATGGACTTCAGTATGACTTTCCGCTCACGACCAGACCGTATTCGACCCTCGCCCGGCGCCTGAGTCTTTCGCCCGGCGAGGTGCTGGAGCGCATCGCGCGGCTCAGGCACAAAAAAATTATCCGTCGGATCGGCGCGATATTCGACTCCTCGGCAATCGGGTACCACAGCGTGCTTGCGGCATTCAAGGTGCCTCCCGCGCGACTCGATGAGGTCGCCCGCCTGCTCAACGCTCATCCGGGAGTAACGCACAACTATGCGCGCGGCGGGGAGTATAACCTCTGGTTTACGGTGACCGCTCCCGGAGATCGCGACCTTTCGCGGGAAGTTGCGGAAATGGCCCGCGCCGCCGGCGTGAACGACCCGCTCTTTCTTCCGGCGGTTAAAATTTTTAAAATCGGCTTTCGGCTCACGATGGGGAGAGGCGCGGGGCGGCCGGCGCGGGAGCGTGTTGCGCCGGTCAAAGGGCATCTCCCCGGCGTCATCGATAAGCCGTTTGTCCGTGCGCTGCAGAAGGAGCTCCCCCTCTGCCTGCGACCCTATCGTCCGGCGGCGCGCAGGCTCGGCCTGACCGAAGGGCAGGTAACCGCGCTGCTGCAACGCTCTATGCAGACCGGGGCGATCCGGCGCGTTGCCGCGGTCCTCGGGCCCGTGCAGGCCGGTTACCCGGTGAACATCCTGACGGTCTGGGAGGCTCCTCCGGGGAAAACGGCCGATGTCGGGCGGGCGGCGGCAGGCTGCAAGCAGGTCAGCCATTGCTACGAACGCCCTCCCCGTCCCGGATGGCCCTACTCCGTCTATGCGATGATCCACGGCAGGTCCCGCGCGGAATGCCGGCGGGTTATTCGTGCCATTGCGAATGATGCCGGCGTCACGAGGTACCGGGAGCTTCCTACGGTAAAGGAATTTAAAAAGAGCCGGGCCGACTATTTTAATGCAGCGGACTGAATTGCGACTATGGTCTCTTCCGCCGTTTGTTCCAGCCATTCCAACCGTTCGTCATGCATGCCGCTTTTCCCGGCGGCGGGGTCTTTTTCCATGGTCAATGCGGCGGCCCGGAGACGCTCGCAATTCAGGGTGGCGGCCGCTCCCTTGATGGTATGGGCAATCTCGTGCATTCGCGTCCAGTCCTCTTCGGCAATGCTGGTACGTAAGGATGCAACGTAGCCGGGAAGGTCCCGGCTGAAGCGTCCGACCGCCGCATCGAGGATAACGGAATCGCCAGCCAGCCGTTCGAGCAGACCCGCCCGGTCGAAGAGCGATGCAACCGGATGTGCGGGCGCCGCGGCGATCGAGGGAACGGGTTCTTCCGCTGCGATGCCTCCGGGAGCTCCGGCAGGCAACCAGGTTGTCAATATTTCCCGTAGTCGGCCGATAACGATCGGCTTGCCGATATGGTCGTTCATGCCGGCGGCAAGACACCGGTCGCGATCTTCACGCATTGCGAAGGCGGTCATTGCAACGATCGGAACGTCCCTGCCCGGCACCGATGCCGGAAGTCCGCGGATGTGCCCCGTTGCCTCGTAGCCGTCCATTTCCGGCATCTGGATATCCATGAAAACCAGGTCATAGGGCGTTTTTTCAACAGCCTGAACGGCCGCGAGTCCGTTCTCGACGATATCCACCTGCGCAATACCGAGTTTATTGAGAATACCGCGGGCAACGATCTGGTTGGTCTTGTTATCCTCCGCGATCAGTATGCGGATTTTTTCATACCCGCCGGCATGAAACGAGTCCGCCCGATCGACGCGTGAGGTGTTGCGCCGGCCGACGGGATCGGAGAGCGGAACCGTGCTCAGCGCGTCGCGGAGTTCTCTTATGCGTACCGGTTTCCGGATTGCTGCCCCGGGCCGCTCCCGGGACGGGTTTCCGAAAGGGCCGCGTTCGTCGGGATAGCCGACGCCGACGATTCGAATGGTTCCCAATGTCTGGTCCGAACGAATGGTGTTTGCGAGAAGGTCGCCGCTCATACCGGCAAGCTGCCGGTCGATGAGAACGGCGCCGAACGGTTCACCGGATTGTACCGCCGTATAAAGGGCGTCCAGGGCCCGGGGCCCATCGCCCGCTTCCTCGGCCTTCAGGCCCCATGCACGCAGATGTCCGCACACGGCACACCGGCTCGATGCGTTGCCATCGACGACCAGGACACGAAGGAAATCGAATTTCGGGAGAGGATCGCCGGCGGACACGGCTTGCTTGTCGAGTTCCACGATGAACCTGAATTCCGACCCCTTGCCGAGCTCGCTTTCGACGGCGACCTCGCCGCCCATAAGCGTGGCGAGCTGTCGGGAAATGGCCAGACCGAGTCCGGTACCGCCGAATTTCCTCGTGGTAGACGAGTCGACCTGGGTGAAGGTCTGGAAAAGCAGATTGAGCTTATCGGGAGGTATCCCGATGCCGGTGTCGCGCACACTGAAACGCAGCCGCGCCCTGTTCTGCGACTCCGCAAGGAGGGTAACGGCGATCACGATTTCGCCGCTCCCGGTGAATTTGATCGCATTCCCGACGAGATTGAGCAGGATCTGGCTGAGCCGGCCGGGATCACCCTTCACCAGATGCGGAACCGGCGGCGCGATGGCGCAGACGAGCTCAAGCCCCTTCATCCGGGCGCGGGAGGCGGGGATGGCCGCCAGGTCTTCGACGAGCTCGACGAGATTGAAATCCACGTTTTCCAGGTCGAGCTTTCCGGCCTCTATTTTAGAAATATCGAGAATGTCGTTTATCAGGGTTAAAAGCGTCTCTCCGCTCGACTGCATGATTTCGAGGTAATGCCGCTGTTCGTCGGTCAAACCCGTATTCATGAGCAGCGCGGCCATGCCGAGGATGCCGTTCATGGGAGTACGGATTTCATGGCTCATGGTGGCCAGAAAGGCGCTTTTGGCCCGATTGGCCGCTTCCGCCCGTTTCGTCATGTCGTTGGCGTGCCCGGTCATGGCTTCAAGATACAGATTCGTTTTTTTCAACTCTTCGAGCGTTGTTCGAAGCTCATTCTCCGCCCGTTTGCTCAGGGTCATGTCGACAATGACGGACAGGAGGAAAGGCACTCCCTGGTTATAGATCACCTCGGCCGAAAACAGGCCGTCCAGGATGCTGCCGTCCTTCCTTCTCAGACGCACTTCGATATCATGCACCGACTCTTCGGCGCCCAGCAGCGCCATCACCCGGGAAGCCCTATCGTCATCAGTAAACAACGGAACGTCCGTGAAGGCCTTGCCCAGGAGCTCCTCGCGCGCGTAGCCGAGGGCCCGCAACGCGGCGTCATTGACTTCGATGAACCGGTTCCCGGGCAGGCTGTTGACCGCCATGAGGGCCGGGTTATTATCGAACAGCTTCTGGAATTTGTCCAGCGCCGCTTGCTGCTCCGAAAGGTCCTTGGCAATACCGAATATGCAGTCCCTCCCGTTCCAGCGGCCGAACCAGAAACGGCTCTCGGCCGGAATCAGCCCGCCGTTCTTCGCCATGAGCGGCAGGGGACAGAGATCCCGCTCTCCCCTGAGGATTGCCGCGAGCATGCGCCGTACTTCCTCCCGGCTCGCAGCGGGAAAGAGGTCGCCGATCGTCATGTGCCGCAATTCTTCGGATGAATAGCCGAGCTTTCCGGTCATCGCCGCATTGGTGATCAGGATCCGGCCCTCGGACGACCCGACGGTAATCATGTCGTTGTCGGTTTCAAAGAACGTCCGGAAATTTTCCTCGCTTTCGCGCAGCGACTCCTCGGCCTTCTTGCGTTGCGAAATATCCGCGTGCGTGCCGCTCATGCGCAGCGGCCGGCCGTCGGCGGTCCGTTCCACGACCTTGCCGCGATCATGCACCCAGACCCAGGTCCCGTTTTTATGGCGGACCCGATACTCCATTTCAAAAAAATTGATATCCCCCTGCAAATGACTCTTGATAAGGGATTCGAGGGTTTCAATTTCATCGGGATGCACGAGCCGGTTCCACTTATCGACGGTGAACGGGCCCAGTTCCGCGACCGTGTAGCCCTGGATCGCCGCCCAGCGTTCGTTGAGAACGACCTCCCTGCTCGTCACGTTACACTCCCAGATGCCGACATCGGTTCCGGCAATGACTTCGGCGAGCCGCCGTTTCTGTTCCCGGAGATTTTCCTCCGATTCGGTGAGCAGTTGCTGCTGCTGCATGCGCAGATCGACGAGACTCTTTATCTCCTGGTGCAGCGCGACAAGCGCATCCTGCAATACCCGCAGCGGATGGCTTTCGGGAAACGGCTCCTGTTCGAGGGCATCTTCCTGCCAGACCGCGGCGCCGATCAGGCCGACCAGATTTTCAAGATCGGGCCGATCGATGACGATCCGTTCGTTTCCCCGTTTCTGCGGGTCGTTGCCGGCACGGTCGTCGTCGCGCTCGCGGTTGATCCGTTCGAATGCCTCGTCAACCGTGCCGACAAAAATAAAATTCTGGTGCAGTATTTTCTGACCGAAAAGCAGGAGCACCCTGAGGATGCGCGAAGCGCCGCAGAGGTAGGTTATCCGGGGAGTGCAGCCATGGGCGGTATTGAGGTGTTTCAGGACATCGATATAGCGCCTCCGGGCGGCAAATGACGCCATATTCAGGTCGCTGTAATCCGTGATCCGGATGTAGACCGACCGGTCGAGCACCCGGTCGTTGAACAGTTTTTCTATGACCGCGGCGATCTGCTTTCCATCGTCGTCGGTGAGATTTCCTCCGGCTTTGGAGTAATACAATGCGCCGTGCAGAACACCGTTGGAGAAAAATGCATCGCCGGCCGGATTGACGTATTGCCACTCCGGCCGGAATTCGAGATCTTTGAGAGAGATTTTTTTGCCGGGCATAGTCCTCGATCGGCACCGCTCTTCGGTAATGCGGTCATGCCGCCACGGGGGGAACACTGTCGAAACGGTCTACCGGAGGCTCCTGATCCGCTCCTCCGGCGAAACGAGCGAGAGTATCCGGATCCCGAAGCTCTCGTCAATGACCACCACTTCGCCCTTCGCCACCGCTTTGTTGTTCACCAGGAGATCCACCGGTTCTCCCGCCATGCGGTCAAGTTCGACGATCGATCCCGGGGCAAGATCCAGGATCCGTTTTATCGAAAGCGTCGTATTGCCGAGCTCGATGCTGACATCGAGCTCGACATCGAGCAATAGTTCGATATTATCCTGCTCCCGTGTATGGGAAGGCCCCGGTCCGGAGGCCGCGGCGGGTCGCGGCATTTCGACAAATACCGGCGACGGCGGACTCGGATTGGTCTCCTGCACCGGCGCCTCCCCGGCAGGAGCGTCGTTCCGGTTTTTTCCCGACAGCTGCATACCGATGGATTCGGGAAGAAGCACGGCCAGGAAAGCATCCTCCTTGCCCTCGACCGCAACCGACGCGGTCATGATAAAACACCGGTCCCAGGGGATCGGCGGTGCTTCGATGACAAAATCCGACAGCCGCGAAGGACCGGCGAACGTCTTGAAGCCGTGTTCCGCGCCGAGCGCCACGGCATAGGATGAGGCTACCTGGTTGGACAGTTCGGCGATCGCATCCTTCTGGTCCGGTCCGAACTCTCCGCCATCCTCCTGCATGAGCATGAGATCGCCGACCATGGCCGCATCACGCTTGCCGAGAAGCAGGTGCATCTCGCCCTGAATTCCTTCGGTAAACGGCAACGCAACCGAGATGTTCTCGGCGGGAAGCATTTTCCGCACGGCGGCGGGTTCGGCGCGGCCGCAGGTTTTCATGGTGATGGCAACCTTCCGGCTGAGCACGGTGGCAAGCACGCCGGAGGCCTGCTTCGTAAACAGGTCCATCGGCTTTTCAAGCGCGGCCGATTCGGCATCGCTGAGCGGCCCCGGTGCAGAGGAGGGAACGGTCGCTTTCGTATCCCCGAGGTCGCCGCCGGCAAGGAGCTGGTCGATCTGCTCTTTCGTCAGGATTTCACTCATTGCAGCCCGGCACCTCCTTCTCAAGCACCCGGGTTATTTTAATCGCTTTCCTGCGTCCGATGAGTCCCGAACGTGCGGCCATTTTGGTTTTCCCGTCTATTTGTACCATTAATTCGCTGCCGACCGGTTTATCGAGACAGAGCACATCACCCTGCTGAAGTCGGAGAAGGTCACGAAGGGAAAGGGTCGAGGTACCGATAACGGTGGAAAGAGTGATGTCGATTTCCTTGATTTCATGCTCCAGAATCGCCCGTGTTTCCGAGGTTGCCGTCGTCATGGACGACATCCAGGATTCACCGGTCAGGCTCGGAATGATACTCTCCAGAAGCAGGTAGGGAAAGCAGATACTCATGAGGCCCGAGGCGTTCTGCATGCGCACTTCGAGCGAAATGAGAATCACCGTTTCGCTGGGCGGAGCGATCTGCACAAACTGCGGATTCGTTTCATAAATATCGACTTTCGGCGTGAACGATCCAATGTGGTCCCAGACACTTTTTAAATCGGCGAGACCGCGTTCGACAATCCGGTTCAGGACGCTTCGCTCGATCTGGGTCAGTTCGCGGTTCTGCTCCGAGAGCCGCCCCTGGCCGCCGAACAGCCGATCGACGATGAAAAAGACCAGCGCCGGATTGATTTCAAAGATCGCCGACCCTTCGAGCGGTTCCATGTTAAACACATAGATGCAGCTTGGATTGGATATTGACATAGTGAATTCAGCGTAGGTCAGCTGGTCGACGCTGACCAGCTCCACCTCGACAAAAGTCCGGAGAAAATTCGTCAGCGTGGTTGAAAACTGCCGGGCATAATTTTCATGCAGGCTCTGGAAAGTCCGCATCTGGTCTTTCGAGACGCGGTCCGGCCTGCGGAAATCGTACAGTGAAACCTTTTTCTCAGGATTGACGGTCTCCCGTTCCGGCGAGGATTCCGGAGGCCGGGCGTGCTCTTCCGGTTCCGGGCTCGTGGAAACCACCGCCAGGAGAGCGTCGACTTCTGCTTGGGAAAGTATATCGCTCATGGTTGTCCGCCGAAACGGCCCTACTGGATGATGTACTCCGTAAAATAAACGTTCCTGACATCGCCGAGCATCGGCGGAAGCGATTCATTGGCCATTTTCAGGAAATCCTTGCGGATGCGGTCTTTCGCCTCGGGAGCGGTAATCTCCTGGAGCGACAACTTCGAAAGCTGGTCGATGAGAAAGGCTTTGTATTTCGGAATCCGCTGGGTTATGGCCTCTCCAAGCGGCGAAGCGCCTTTCCCCTCCTTGCCGCCCTCACCCTTTTTTCCCTCATGTTCGGCATATTCGAGGACGACTTCCGCTTTCAGGAACCGTTCGCCATCGGTACCGGCAATATTGACAACCACCTCGATCGGCGACTGTGCCGTCGTGGCGCCCATATCGGTCGGCGCACTGTCTCCCCTGCCGATGGAATCCGGTCGCACCCGGGCTTCCGGAGCGACCGCCTCGGCCGGTCGGGCGGTCGCCATCCTGACGATGACGATGCCCAGGACCGCCTGAAAACCGAGAACGACGGCGAGGATTCCAATAAAGAACATCCGGGAACTCTTTGCGGGAGCGCTTACCGCCGCCGACGCTTCGTTCACGGGTTTTTCGGCTTTTTTATCGTTCATGAAGATCTCCGTTCACTCCCCGCATGCGTCAGGCGCCCTCGCCGGTTCCGTCGATGGACGCTTCCGTTTTTTCCTCGTGGAGAACCCGGATGGCGCCGTTACACTGCCGCCGGTACGCCATCACCGCGCTGACGATATCGCCGATGGGATCCAGCACGAGAAGCTTCTTGCCGTCGGTAAGGGTAATGAGGGTATCCGGCGTCGCTTCGAGCGTCTCGATAAGGTCGGCATTCAGGATGAACTCCTGGCGGTTAAGACGATGAAGGGTGATCACGAATCTCTCCCTCGGTTGATGGACGGGGCATATCCCCTGTTGCACACCCGGAGAGGTCCGGGTATAAGGAGCGCCTGCACCGCTGCCGCACTGATACTTTTATAGAAGGTACTCCCATTATATCATTTAAAAACCGGTACTTCAAGGTTCCGTTCCGGGAGGCCCGCCCGCCCCGATTTCTCGAAACGGCGCGCCTTCCGGGATGCGGCGGGAAACGTCGTTACGGTTCGAAATTTCGCCTTACGTCCCCATCTGCACCAGGTCGGCAAGCATCTGGGCGCTGGTGGTAATGACTTTGGAATTCGCCTCATAGGCATACTGGGTGGTGATCATATTGGTCATTTCCGATGAAAGATCCACGTTCGACTCTTCCAGCTGACCCGACAGAATACTGGAGTTGTTGCCGACCCCGGCCTGCTGCACGACCGCGCTGCCCGAATTGGCGGACGTCGTCATCATGCTGTCGGAACCGCTCAGAAGACCGGCCGGATTGTTAAAATCGGCGACCACGATCCTGGCCAGTGATTTGGTAACGCCGTTTGAGTAGGACCCCGTAATATTGCCGCTCTGGTCGATGGCGATGCTCTGCATGGTACCCATGGTATAGCCGTCTTGCGAACTCGACGACGCGGTCGTCGCGGAGGCGAATTCCGTGAGACCGGTGAGCGAACCGGGGGTGCCGACATTCAGATTGAGGGAGACGTCGCTGGCGCCGTTTCCCGGATTGAACTCAAACGAGGACGACCCGTCGGCATAGGTAAACGATGTGGGCGATCCGTCCTCCCCGAAGGTGATGGTGCCGCTGTTGCCGCCGACAATCTGCTCGCCGCCATCCGTTGTCGCCTGCCAGTTCCACACTCCCGGCTGGCTCGAAGGGGTAAAGGTCATGTTGACAGTGTGCGTCGCCCCGGTCTGGTCGTAGACCTCCTCGGAGGTGCTGACCGGCGCGGCATCCTTCGCGGACTGAATGGTCGTGGCCGAAGCGTTGGCATCGAAGGCGGTGGGAGCGGTCGCGCTGTCGCTCGGATTGGTCGCGGTGATGGAGAGGCCGGAAATGGCAAAGGCGCTTCCCGGCTGGCTGCGGACCACGATCGACCCGTCGGCGAGGAGATCGTTCGGCGTATCCGCCGCATCGACGCTCACCGAAGGATTGTTCGCCGGTGTTCCATCGGTCGCCGGCAGGCTGAAAGCGGTCTGGATGGTGGTCAGCAGGTCATTCAGCGTCGTCGCGGTACCGGTCCCGCCGGGAGCGGTGTAGGTTAAATCGTTCTCCGTGATGGGGTTTGAACCGAGGGAACCGTTGATTTTAATGACATCGCCGGTTTCGAGCCCGAGGCTCTGGCCCGAAGCGTTGACGAGGTTCCCCAAAAGATCGGTCGCGACCGCCGGACGAAGCAGCGCGGAGGTATCGGCCGTTGCGCCGGCGGCAATCGAAGAGGAAAAATTGAAGGCGCTTGTCACGTACCCGGCCGAGGAGGCGTTCGAAGAGCTGACCTGCAATCCATCGATGGCGGCGCCCGAACCGTTATCGATTTCAAGCTGCCCGCTTGCATTGACGGTTACCGTCGCCCCGGTATTTCCCGACGAGGTCAGGTAGCTTTGAAGACTGGTGGCGAGATCGCTCAGGGTCGTGATCTGCCCGGTCCCGGTCCCGACCTGGAATGTTGCCGAAGAGGAGCCGGTCATGGAAACCGTGAGCGTGTCGCCGCTCTCTATCCCGAGGCTGTTGCCGGTATCGCTATGCAGCGACGTCAGCGTCTGGGTCCCCGAGGCGACCCCGAGGAAGCTTGCGGTATCGAGAATGCTTCCGACTCCCTGCGAATCGGCGTCAAGGTTGCCGGTGTACTTAATTTCCGTCGTTGCCTTGGCAGGAGCGGTGGAGTTGAGCGGGATCTGAATATTGCCGACCGTGCCGCCGGTCGGATAGGTGCCCTCCGGCGATGCCATTATTCCCTGCAGTTTATACCCTCCGGCCGCGGAGACCAGGTTGCCCGAAGAATCGAACTGCATCGTGCCGTTCCGGCTGTAACAATCCCCCGAGCCATTGGAAAAAACAAAATAGCCCGAACCCTGCATGGCAAGATCGGTGATCTGGTTGGTCGTTTCCAGATTTCCTTCGCTCGATGAAGCGGTGATCGCTCCGACGGTCGTTCCAAGCCCCACCTGAATCGGATCGACGCCTCCATCCCCTCCCTCGGGCGGCGAGGCGTTCTGCATGACCTGGGCCATCGCATCTTCAAAGGTCACCGTGCTCGACTTGAATCCCACCGTGCTGACATTGGCAATATTGTTGCCGATTACATCCATGGAAACCTGGGTACCTTCCAGGCCGCTGGCCGCTGAATCCAATGATTGAAGCATACTCCTCCTTTGCACCGACGGGCGCACTGCCGGACAACCTGCGCGATAGCACGGCTGAGCCGTCGGGGCGGGCAAATTTAGGCTATTTAGTTGGAAGTTCCCTGTGAAATCTCCATGACATTGCTCAGGCTGTAATTGCTCCCGTTGACATCGACCGTGACGCTCCCCGATTGATTGCTGACGCCCGAAACCGTGCCTTGTGTAAAGGCATAACTGTCGTTGGAGGCATTGGAGGTTACGATGCTGTAGGTGCCGGCGGCGACCGGCTGGCCCGCATCGTCGGTGCCATCCCAGGATAGTTCGTCGACATTGCTCGTGCCGGAACCCTGGGCGGCCAGGGTTTTAATGACGGTGCCCGAAGAGTCCTCGATCTTTACCGTTGCGCTGTCGCTGCTGCCGAGATAAACGGGGATGGACTCGCCGCCGCTCCCGCTGTACGGAATGCTCGAAAGCTGCACCTGGACGGTTTTTCCGATAAGCGCGACGGCCGAAGCCCCGGCAACGGCGTTTGCGCTCTGCTGCTGCGCCGAAGCCGCGGTGGTCATCGTGGTGTTCAGGGTTTCGACCGCCTGCTCGGTGTTATTTGAACTTTCGAGCGACTGAAACTGGGCCAATTCCGAAACAAATTGCGTATCGTCCATCGGGCTGGTCGGATCCTGGTTCTCCAATTGCGTTATGAGAAGTTGCAGGAAATCGTTCTCCCCGAGCGCGGTGGTGCCCGACGATGAGGACGAGGCCGTTGCCGTCGACGCCGGCGCCGTTCCCGAGGTGGTGCTGGCCGAAACGTTGACGCTGCCGTTGGTAATGGGAGCGCTGACCGAATAGGGGGTTGATGACGCTCCGGTGACACCGGTGGTACTGGACATGGCGGTCCTCCCTTTCAGGCAAAGAATTCTACCGTGTTGTTGCCGAATCGGCGGCCGGTATCGAGGCCGGAGGAGCGCATCGAAGCATCCTCAACCTCCGAACCATCCGCCGCGCCGATTTCGGATAACGTCGACGGTGCCGGAAGCCTTTCGGCATCGGCCGATTCGTCGTCGCTCCGTCCGCCGGTTTCGCCGCGGACATTGACATCGATCGATCCCATCTGAAGATGCTGCATGGAAAGCGCATCCTTGAGGGATTGGATATTATTCTCAATGATCTTCTGTACCTGCTGGTTTGCCACCTGCACATGTGCGGATACGACCCCGCCCTCGACCTGGATCCGCAGCTTGACCTCACCCAGCGATTCGGGCTGGATCTGGATACGGATTTCGGATATTCCCTGGTTCGCGGCAAACTGCAGCTTGTCGGCAACCTGCTGCAGGACACTCTCATCGAGACTCGAATAGGAGGGAACACCCGGGCTGTTCCCCAGAAGCGCCGCCGGCGAGGCACTCTCCCCCATCGATGCGGCGAGCGTCCCCAGCGCAGCCTGGGCGGCGGTATCGTCCGATCCGGATTCCGGGGATCCCTCACCGTTGTCATTGAGCGGGGTCTCGCTGCCGCAGAGAGCCGCGATTTTTTCCACGAGCGATTGAAGCGCATCCGGCGAAGACGCCGATCCGGATAAGAGCGCCTGAAGCTGCGACGACGACATCGAGAGAGCGGACGGGTCGATCGCCTGCGGTATATTGCCGCCGGAGGAAATAGCAAGCTTTTGCGCCACTTCCGAGCCGACCTGCTCTCCGATGCCGAGCATCGAGGCGCCAAGCTCGATCTTGAAGATCTGAGAATCGAGCACACCGGCAAGGTCGGCCGACGTCCGGGCATCGATCGTCGAATCTCCCGTGTCGAGAGCGGTACCGTTCGACGCCGCTCCGTCAAGTATTCCGGAGATACTCTTCAGGGTCGCCAGGATATTCGCCAGCTGGTCGGCGGTATCCGGTGCGGTTCCGTCAACAAGCAGCTCGTCGAGGTCGGAATCGGCGGGAAGGTGCAGCGCCTGCGAAATTGCCAGAAGGGCCTGACGGATAACCTCGCTGCCGCTCGAAGCGACCCCGGTATCCGAAGCGGTTTGTTCAGAGCCCGGCGAGGATGCCGTCGTTACCGCATGCGCGCGATCGGTGTCGACCTCATCGGGAGGGTTACCCGGCCGGGAATCCCCGGAGCCGGACGAATCATTGGAGTTTGCCGTCGTTTTTTTCTCCCCGGACGACGCTTCGGCACTCCCGGCCCGCGATGCGGTCTTGTTGGCATGTGCAATTTTTTTATAGGTCTCGGCAAAATCCGAGCCTGCCCTGGGCCTGATGCCCGCGCCGGCCGTGGCCCGCCCCGGGAACGACAACGCTCCCTTGCCGGATTCTACCGCCGCCATCCCCGAGACCGGGGGGGTGCTGACCGTGTCTGGTTGCATTGTCCGTTTCCTCAGAGTGCGGAGGAATCTCCCTTCACGCGATGAAGACCGGCCATGAAACGGGTGAGTTCCGAAGCCTTTTCAGGGGAAAGCGCGGCGAAAATTTTTGCCTTCTGACGATCGTCGTTGATGCCGCTCAGCAGGGATTCCGCCGTCTCATCCGGCAGCGTACCGATGATCTGCGCCGCATCCGCCGGCCTCATCGATGCATATACCTTCGAAAGCCGGCGCATTTTTTTCCCGGTGAGCGAGTCGTTTTTTGCCATGAGCGACTCCATGGCGGTACGTTTCTGGTCAAGTTCGGTTTTCTTCGACTCCAGGTCACGCTCCAGGAGGTCGAGCGCCTGCTGCTTTTCCGAAAGTTCCTGCTTCTCCAGCGAAATATCGCTCCGCTCCCGTTCCGCTCCCTGCAACGTCTTTGAGTTCTCTTCGCCGAGCGAATCCATAATTGCCGGACGCTTGAGGACCTCGACCTGCGTACTCCCGGGTTTCAATGCACGGGAGCCGAATTCAATGCGTGCGCGACCGGTCGCGAGTAAAACGCAGAGAATCACCACCGGAAACGACGACAGGGCGAAAAGGGCGAGGACGAGAATGGTTTTCAGGTTCAGGTTCATGCCAGCCTATCCGGGATAAGGATGCGCTCATGGAATATGCAATCGCCATGCCACCGGAAGGACGCCGGGCACGATTTTTGTTACCTGTTATTATTGCGGGGGTTATGCTATTGACTTCACAAGCGACGTCAGGCGACGTCCCGTTTCCTCCGGAAGCGAATTCCGTGAGGGAGGGTAATTTTTTCCAGCCGGGCAGTAAAAAGGGGGCAGGCGCTTTGCGCCTGCCCCCTATCCCGATGCGGTCGCGGCCAGGCCGGACAACGAGCGTCAGTACGTATTGTTCAAGCGGGACACCAGCTTCTGGTTGCCGCCTTCCCATACCGCGTAGTAGAGTCCGCGTCCGATGGTCCGATGCTCGACAACCAGCGAGGCGTTTTTCTGCACGGCGCTGGAATATACCGACCTGCCGTCGCAATCGACAATGCGCAGAACGCCGGCCGACGGGGGACAGTGGAAGGTAAAACCCCTGACTCCGGCAAGAACCGTGAGTTTGTACGCTTCGAACGGGTGAGCCTTCTGGGCGAGAACCGAAGTCCCGGTGGTCGTGTACGTTTCGGCGGGCACGGCCAGCGTGGTCAGCGTAATGGAGTCGGCCGGAAGACCCGGATAGGTTGCCTTCACGGTGAAGGTACCGGCCGTCGTGGTGGTGCGCAGGAAACCCGCCGCCTTTCCGCCGTAAGCCTGTATCGAATTACCGCCGAAAAACGTGGCCATCGTCGGGCTGCTGATGGTGAAGGTAACCTGCCCGGAATCCCCCGCAATCTGGCGACCGTTTGCATCGCGCATCGCGGCGGTGATGAGGAAGTAATCGGAGCCGGTCGCATTGAGCGAATTCGTGTCGGCTTCGAGGTCGATCTTCGTCGCGGTTCCCGGGCGGGGATAATCGGGCGCGCCGGCGCCCCACTGATTCCTGAAGTACCAGTACATGACCTTGGGCACCGTAAACCGGTCGACAACACCTTCAAACCCGTCCGTATTGTCCGCTGAATTATAATCCTTGAAACACCAGAAATGCCCGCCCGCCAACTGCCCGGAGGTCGCGGTAGTAAAACTGAACTGCGCCCATTCATAGGCGGCGTTACCGGCGGAGTTCTGCGTGTTCGTCGTATCGAGATCCAGCTTACTCCCCCGTGGGCAGTAGGGATAAAAATTCGCCCGGGATTCGGTACCGACCCATGGCATGTTGTTGGTATTGATGCCGTTACTGGTAAACCCTCCGGTGTTTTGCGTATAGTTCAAGCCGGCGATGTCGGGCACCGTAATGGCCTGGTTAAACCCTTCGATGTTGGCTTCGGCGGCCGGGCGGGTTGAATCGAGCAAATGCGCCGTGGCGACCATAGGCGTTATGCTGGTGGTAAAATTGCCACCGGTTATCGGCTCGTTATACATGCCCCAGGCATAAATACAGGGGTGGTTGCGCCCGGAAGTAACCATTTCCTTGACGCAGCTATCCATCCGGGACCAGCAAAGGGTCGACGGGGTAAATCCCCAGCCCCAGCTCGGCTGCTCGACATAGACCAGTATCCCGAGCTTATCGGCGGCATTATAAAATTCCTGGGCCCGCGGGTAGTGAGAACACCGGATGCTGTTGCAGCCCATGTTCTTCAACACCTTGATCTCCTGGTAGTAACGTTCATTCGGCGTGGCATTCTCTACCCAGGCCTCGAACTGATGCACGCACATGCCCCGGATCTCGTAACGGGAGCTGTTCAGATAAAACCCGTTGGTAGCGGACCATTTAAACCATCGTACCCCGAGCGGTTCGACGACGCTGTCGACCACCACCCCGCCGACTTTCACCAGCGTCTGGACCGAGTAGAGATAGGGGCTCGACGGCGACCAGAGGCTCGGGTTGGTAATGGTATCGACGACATTGAACGTGTAACTGCTGTTTGCCGGCAGGGACTGCGATGCCGAATCCACATCGACCCTGGTATTCGCGGCATTGAGAACGGTGACGACCAGCGTAGCGGTCTGCGCGGTTCCGGAGCTGTTCATCACCGGGGTTTTCGCGCGAACCCGTGCAAGTGTGGTCAAGGTATCCGGCGTAATAATCTGCTGCGAGTAAATGGGGATGTACACACTGTCCTTGAAGCGAAGCCAGACATCCCTGGTCAACCCGCCGAAAAGGTAATAATCGGGCGTGAGGTTACCGGGAGGAACGTCCGAGTTGTTCACATTATTAAGGCGAAGAGCCACCACATTGGAGCCTCCCCGTACCAGGTGATTGGTTATGTCGTAGAAAAACGGCGTATAACCGCTGTTGATATGCTCGCCGACCGAATCGCCGTTGATAAAGAGATCGGAGATCTGCATAGCGCCTTCAAATTCAATGAATACTCTTTGAAACGTAGAGGGGCAGGTAAACGTTTTCCGATACCAGCAGGTGCCCTGAAACCTGTTGGTCTCAGCGGTGTACGTGGTTGAATCGTAAGAAGTCGAATGGGGGATGTGGACCACCTGCCATGCGGCATCACTATAGGTGGTTGCGGCGAATTTATCCCCCGAATCACCCTTGAAGAACTTCCAGTTCTGGTCGAACCCGGCCTTTCGAATGAGCGTCTGGGCCTGGGATACTGCCGGATAGGCGAGACATACCGAGAGAAAAAACGGCACGAAATACCACCTGAATTTTGAAAACATACCACCCTCCTGAGGTTTAAATATGAAAGATGAACACTATTTTTCCGAAACGCTCGTTCGTCGCCATCGGGATCTCAAGGGGCACCGGCGGCCCACTACGATCCTGTATCAAAATAGCACTCCCTCCTCCGCGCAGGTGCCGGTCCCGCTCGGCCCGAAACGGTACGAAAAATTAATTATAATAATATAGAAAAAAATTACAAGAATGCCAAATAAAATTTTGCACCATTAATTTTCTGGAGGCAATCACGGCCGGGCGGATGATTTTCGGGCAACCCATGCATCGCCGTAGCCCAATGCACGGAGCTTGACGAGGTATTTTTCGGCGCTGTCCCTGCTGCCGAAATCGCCCGCAAAAAGCTTGAAAAAAGGCGTTTCAAAGGTAATCGACAGCGGAAGATCGGTCTTTCCTTCGAGATTTTTTTTCCCGGTCACGGCTTCATCCTCGGTTTCGGTCGAGAGCACCTGGATTTTAAACCGTGACGGCACCACCCCGGACTCCTGCGGGTGCCCGGCGACGGCAGATCTCTCCGCCGACGAATGAGCGCCAAGAGCCGAAAGGTCGGCGTCGGTAAGGCAGACCTCTCGCCCTTTATTAAGTGTATCAAGAAACGTCAAAGGTATCGAATTTTGCGCATTCGTCCTTGCGACCATAAGAAGTGACAGTCCGGTTCCCGCGGCAATCATTCCGATTGCACGCATTACAATTCTCTTCACCGTTCGCTCCTCCCCTGCTACGATCATTCGGATGGCCCTCCTCCCCGCTCCACTCGTCATAGAGGAGAGAGAAGGAGGCGATGATTTACCCTGCAACAAAAAAGGCCGGATAGCTCCGGCCTTTTTTGTTGAATATGCTGCAACTCTTTTACTTGAAGAGAAGCGGAGCAATCAGAAGCGCCACGATGTTGATTACCTTGATCATGGGGTTGATTGCCGGTCCGGCGGTATCCTTGTAGGGGTCGCCGACCGTGTCGCCGGTAACCGCCGCCTTATGGGCAGAGGAACCCTTACCGCCGAATGCGCCGTTTTCGATGAACTTCTTGGCATTGTCCCATGCGCCGCCGCCCGAGGTCATGGCGATGGCCTGGAAAAGACCGGTAACGATGGCGCCGATGAGAACACCGCCGAGCGCCTGCTTGCCGAGGATGAAGCCGACCAGGATCGGGGTGACGACCGGAATGAGCGCCGGAACCATCATCTGCCTGATGGCGCCCTTGGTCACGATATCGACGCAGGTGCCGTACTCCGGCTTGGCCGTGCCTTCCATGATGCCCGGAATTGCCTTGAACTGACGCCGCACTTCATCGACCACCGTACCGGCAGCCGTACCGACCGCCTCCATGAGGAGCGAGCCGTAGTAGAACGGCAGGAGACCGCCGATGAAGAGTCCGACCAGGACCTTCGGGTCGGAGAGATCGAAAGAGATGCCGCCGAATGAACGGGAGTACTCGGCGAAGAGCACGATTGCCGCAAGGGCGGCGGAACCGATGGCATAGCCCTTGGTAACCGCCTTGGTGGTGTTGCCGACCGCATCGAGCGGATCGGTGACACCGCGGACCTTCTCGTCGAGCCCCGCCATTTCGGCGATGCCGCCGGCGTTATCGGTGATCGGCCCGTAGCTGTCGATGGCGACGACGATGCCGGTCATGGAGAGCATGGCGACCGCAGAGATCGCGATGGCGAAGAGGCCGTGCTTGATCATGTTCGGATCGGTCACCGAGAGACCGCCCGCGCCCAGCGCGTAGGCGCCGACGATGGCGGCGCAGATGACGAGCACCGGCATGGCCGTGGACTTCATGCTGACCGCGAGGCCGGCGATGATGTTCGTCGCGTGACCGGTCTGGCTGGCCGCAGCGATGTGCTTGACCGGCTTGAAGCTGGTCGAGGTGAAGTATTCGGTGATCATCACGATGAGGCCGGTGAGGGCGAGGCCGATAACCGACATGCCGAACACCTTGCCGGCGGTAAATCCCGCCTGTTCATCGATGCCGAGCTTTGAAAGGAAATACTTCGAGGCGATGTAGAAAACGATCGCGGCGAGGACGCCCGAAATCGCAAGCCCCTTGTAGAGCGCACCCATGATATATTGCTTCTTGCCCAGACGGACGAAGAAGGTGCCGATGACCGAGGCGACGATCGAAATCGCGCCGATGAGCAGCGGGAACTGTACCCACATGTTGTGATGTGCGGCAAATGAGGCATCCTTATCCGGGCTGAAAACGGTCTTGGCAAGGAGCATTGCCGCAACGATCGTCACGGTGTAGGTCTCGTAGAGGTCGGCTGCCATGCCGGCGCAGTCGCCGACGTTGTCGCCCACGTTATCCGCAATGACGGCCGGGTTACGCGGATCGTCTTCGGGGATGCCGGCTTCGACCTTGCCGACGAGGTCGGCGCCCACATCCGCCGCCTTGGTGTAGATGCCGCCCGCAATACGGGCGAACACGCTCATGAGCGAGCAGCCGAAGCCGAGCCCGACGAGCGCATGAAAGGTCTGCTCAGGCTGAAAATGGCGAACCAGCACGAAGAAGCCGGTGACGCCGAGAAGTCCGAGGCCGACGACCATGAGACCGGTAACCGATCCGCCCTTGAAGGCGACGCTGAGCGCCTTGGCGAGGCCGGTCTTGGCCGCTTCGGTGGTGCGGACATTGGTCCGGACCGTGACCATCATGCCGATATAACCGGCGAGCGCGCTGCCGAAGCAGCCGATGACGAAGCCGAGCGCGGTCCAGAGGCCGAGCGCCGGAACAAAGGCGATGATGGCAACCAGAACGACGGCGACGATGGCGACGCTCATGTATTCGCGTTTGAGGAACGCCGTGGCGCCCTCCTTCACCGCATCGGAAATCTCCTTCATCTTTGCGGAACCTGACGGCTGTTTCATGATCCAGGCCGCGGTCGCGAGCGAATAAATAACGCCCACGAGGCCGGCGGCAAGGCTGAGCATGATAATTTTAGACATGCAACTCCCTCCTCTTGGTGGTGGTATGGTTAATGAACGGCGATTATTTCTCGTATGTCGTATTTTTTAAAATCGGGAGCAATAAAATACATTTCGCTGCGACGATTTGGAAATCCGGGCGCCCCTGAACCATCCGAGGCCATTTTCAAAAGTGATTTTGCGGCGGAGCATGTCAGGGCGATTATACAATAATGTCGCAGAAATGTCGCGGAGCTTACCCTGCATGGGTCGGGAAAAAGATCATGGTTTAAGAGCTCAGTTGCCGCGCAACGCGAAAAACACGCCGCAATTGTTGGCGACGGCACAGAGCACCGCCGAGGTGTTGATACAGAGCCCAAGGAAGAGTGCGCCCCGGTACCAGGAGCGTCCCGTGCGCAGGATGAGATAGAGGGCAAGCGGGGCCCCAAGCTTCACCAGCGACAATGCGGCGATCCCGCCGATAAGGCCGCAATGGCTCAGAAAAGTCTGCGCAAAGGCATTCTGCTCGCGGATGTCGGGCGAGGCGAGCAGCCCGGCCATGGTGGAGGCGACATCGAGAAAATTGATGAGCAGGCATGCGGGCAGCAGGCACGACAGCAAGCCGGGATTGATGCCCGACGGAGCCGCGGCACGATCCCCCCGCGCATCGACATGCCGCGCGAACACGGGAGCCCACCCCGACGGGGCGAGCTCCGCATCCAGGAACATCGATTCGAATGCCTGTGCATTATTCATAAAATCAACCGATAGCCGAAGCGGCTTTTTCCTTGATGGCGATCAGATTCTTCATGACCCGCGAGAGATCGACCGACCGGTTGATGCCGCCGAACCCGTCGTGGAGCAGGCGATAGACGGCGTAGAGCTCATCGTAGATCTTCTTCGCTTTTGCATTCGGTACGTATTTCACCGGCTTGAGCGACGTCATTTTCTTCTGCGCCTCGGCGAATCCGTCGTACCCGCCGTTCTTTTTCCCGGCCACTACCGCGGCCGCGATGCACGACCCGAGCGCGCAGGTCTGGGACGACCCGGAGATCAGCATGGTGCACCCCGTAACGTCGGCGTAGATCTGCATGAGCAGCGGATTCTTCTCGGCGATCCCGCCGCAACAGACGATGCGGTCGACCGGGACGCCATACTCCTTGACCCGCTCGATGATGGCACGGGCGCCGAAGGCGGTGGCCTCGATGAGCGCGCGGTAAATTTCCGCCGGCGTCGTATACAAGGTCTGCCCGACGAGCAGGCCGGTGAGCCGGGGATTCACGAGGATCGTCCGGTTGCCGTTGTTCCAGTCGAGGGCAATGAGTCCCGACTGGCCGACGGCCAGCTTCTGCGCCTGTTTTGTAAAGGTTCCGTGCAACGACCCGTCGTTGCCGCAGACCACTTCGACAAACCATTTGAAGATATCCCCGACGGCCGACTGCCCCGCCTCGACGCCGTAAAAATCGGGCAGGATCGAGCCGGGCACGGTCCCGCATATTCCCGGGATTTCACCCTTCTTATGCTCCGGCGAAACCACGGTGCAATCGCAGGTCGAGGTGCCGATGATCTTGACAAGAGTCCCCTCGGCCACCCCCGCGCCGATGGCGCCGTAATGGGCATCGAAGGCGCCGATTGCGATGGGAATCCCGGCACGAAGCCCGAGTTTTTTTGCCCAGTCGGCGCAGAGCGTTCCGGCAGGCGTCATGGCGTCGTAAGCGGCTGAAAAGAGCCGGTCGCGCAGTTCCGCCAGTTTCGGATCGAGCGAAGCCAGGAATTTCTTGTCGGGGAGACCGCCCCAGTCCTGCGAAAAAATCGCCTTGTGGCCCGCCGCGCAGACTCCCCGCACGATCGCGGCCGGGTCCGTGACTCCGGCAAGCACCGCGGGAATGAAGTCGGCAAGCTCCACCCATGACCAGGCCGCATCGAATACCTCGGGAGCGGCATTCAGGCAGTGCCACACCTTTGCCCAGAACCACTCGGACGAGTAGGTGCCTCCGTAACGCTCGACATACTTCGGCGCCCTGCTTGTCGCCGCTTCGGTGATCTTCGCCGCCTCGGCCGCGGAGGTGTGGTCCTTCCAGAGCCAGGCGTGGGCCGCAAGATTCTTCTTCCATTGTGCCTGCATCGCGAGCGGAACGTTGTTCCGGTCAACCGGGAGCGGTGTCGAACCGGTGGTATCGACGCCGATGCCGATTACCTTATCGGGCGTAAACCCCTGACGTTTTTTCGCCGCCTTGAGCGCCGACACGATGGTGACCTCGACGCCTTTTATATAATCGGCCGGATTCTGCCGGGCGAGATGGTGGTCGTTCTTGTCGAGCAGGATGCCCTGGTGGCCGGAGGGGTAGTCGAAAACGCACGATCCGACCTCTTTGCCCGTAGCGGTACTTACGATAAGGGAACGCACCGAATTAGTTCCGTAATCGACCCCGATGGTGAAAAACTCCGCCATGTTCGCTTCCCTTCGTGTTCAGCCGGATTTTTTATCCTGGCCGTAATAGGCGTTGCTGCCGTGCTTCCGCAGAAAATGTTTGTCAAGGAGCGACTGCTGGAGCAGCGGCGGCTCGGGGTTGACGATAAAAGCGTGGCACGCCATCTGCGCCACCAGCTCCATGGCACATGCGGTCTCCACCGCCTTCTCGCCTCCGGGACCCCAGGCAAAGGGTCCGTGGTTGCGCACCAGGACGGCCGGAACATCCTGGTAGCGGATGTCCCTGAACCGCTCGACGATCACCTTGCCCGTTTCACGTTCGTACTCCCCGTTGATCTCGTCGGCGGTCATTTTTCGCGTCACCGGAATCTCCCCATAGAAGTAATCGGCATGGGTGGTGCCCAGGCAGGGAATACCGCACCCCGCTTCGGCAAAGCCGGTTGCATAGATGGAATGGGTGTGTACCACCGCGCGGATCTCCGGGAAGTTCCGGTAGAGGCAGCAATGGGTGGGCGTGTCGGAGGAGGGGTTCAGCGCTCCCTCGACCTTCCTGCCGTCGAGATCCACCAGCACGATATGCTCGGGCAGCATCTCGCCGTAGGCGACGCCGCTCGGTTTAATCGCGACGATGCCGCGATCGCGATCCACGACGCTGACATTGCCGAAGGTCAGGTTCACGATACCGAATTTCGGCAGCAGGAGGTTCGCGGCGAGCGACTCTTCCTTGAGAGATTCGAGCATGGGCGCATCCGTTCCGATAATTGGCCCCTTCATGGGGCAATGAAGGGAATAAAATAATAAATGGAAATTCAGGGCAAGCGGTTAAAAATAAGCAGGCAGGGGCCGAAGGATCGGGCGTGCCCGGCGGGGCGGTGGTTTTTCGGAGGGGGGCGGGATCAAACGGCCCGAAGCGACGCCTTCGGGAGGTGGCACGTCAGATAAAGCATCGCAGGTTCGCCGACGCGAAAAATCCAACCGGTCCACGGTTATTTTCCGGCAAAATAAGGGGAGCGCTCTCCCGTATTGAATCTTTACCCTCTTAAATCTATGAGTTGCGGTAATCCATACGGTATTTTTTCAAAGAAAATCTTCGACTCGTCACTAATTCAAGGAGACCATTGCGCCATGAAACACCTCCCCGCCCACGGGAAACCGTCCATCCTGCCGCTCCTCGCCGTCCTCGCCGGGGCGGCCTCGCTGTTCACGGGGTGCGCTACGCCGACCTTTGAGAGCACCTGGCCGAAAAAGGAGATCATTGCGGACGGCACCATTGCCAACTGGGAGGGGCTCATCAACTATTCGCTTTTCGACCAGTTCGGCATCGGCGTCGCCAACGACGACCGCTACCTGTATCTCTGCGCGGTGATCGAGGACCGTAAAATTGCGATGCAGGTGCTTCGTAACGGCATGACCGCCTGGTTCGAGACCGCTCCCTCCAAAAACAGGCTTTTCGGCATCCACTTTCCTCTCGGAAACGTTATTCCCCAGGAAGGCCGCCACCGCAGAGATGCCGAGGAGGATACCGCCGGGCTGGGCGACAGGATCGAAGCCGCCTGCCAGCAGCTGGAAATCCTCGGACCGGGAAAGCACGACTCCCTGCTCAGGAACATCACGCTCTGCGTACCGTACGGCATTCAACTGAAGTTTGCATCCACACGCGGCGAATTCATCTATGAAGCGCGAATCCCGCTTTTTCCCGACTCTT
>CAZYYB010000024.1:0-34055 GCA_964651515.1 uncultured Fibrobacteraceae bacterium | reverse complement strand
ACACTATCGGGTACACAACCTGTGGGGGCTACCCATGAAAAACCCTGAAGCGCCACAATAATCTGTTCGCTTAATGTTGCCCAGGCGGCATCCGGGCCGGTGGGATACTGGGGGTTTAACGAAGGGTCTGGCGATACGGCATATGACGGGAGTGGAAACGGCAACAATGGATTAATTACCGGAGCGTCCTGGACAACGGGAATCATAGGAACCGCCCTGCAATTCGGCGGGTCTTCGATAGTGAGCGTTCCCAGCAGTACGGTGTTGTGTCCATCTACCGTTACCGTCGAGTCATGGGTCTATTCCGACAGCTTTCAGGCAGCCAATTTCGGGATGATTGTAACCAAAGAATACGGGAGCTCGGCAAGCTATCGTATGCAGATGTATAGCACAACCGGCACGATCGAATTCGTCACCGACAACACCTGGAGCAATCAAATCACCGGTGCAACGGTACTTGCCAACCATAAGTGGCATCAGGTGGTTGGGGAATGGGCAAATGACTCCTTAAAAATCTATGTGGACGGAAAATTCGACGCCAGCGGCCTGCGCTCCGGTGCGCTTTCCTACACCACCGATCCGCTTAATATCGGCTATGCTTCAAATACGGGCAACCCCTTTTCAGGCAAAATCGACGAAGTAAAAATTTATAACTATGAGCTTACTCCGGATTCCATCCTCGCCCACTTCAATAATGTCATGGGGATCCCGACGCTTTCCTCTCCGACTAACGGGGCAACCAATCAGTCGATTTCCGCTTCTCTCAGCTGGGAAACGGTAAGCGGGGCAACGTCCTACGGGCTACAGGTATCGTCCAACGCGAATTTTTCATCGACGGTCGATTATCAAAGCGGGCTGACGAACACATCGGCTCAAATGAACAATCTTCTCAACGGAACTACCTATTACTGGCAGGCAAATGCGGGCAACGGGATATCGAGCGGCTCCTGGTCGACGGCGTGGAAATTTACAACAATCCCGCCGATACCGGGTGCACCGGTTCTTTCGTCGCCGACAAACGGTACGGTCAACCAGCCGTTGTCGTCAACATTAAGCTGGAGTTCGGTAAATGGGGCGGCCTCCTACACGGTTCAGGTTTCAACCGGATTATCATTTCTTACAACGGTTGTGAGTGCCACTGGAATTTCCGGAACAACGTCGGCAATCAGCGGTCTTTCTGCCGGTATGGTCTACTACTGGCAGGTAAGCGCTTCCAATATCGCCGGCACGGGCGGCTGGAGTTCAACATGGTATTTTATCACGGTCCCGCCGCCTCCGGCCGCGCCGGTGCTTTCCGCACCCTCGAACAACTCGGCAAATATGCCGACCTCCCTGACCCTAAGCTGGAACAGTTCGACCGGAGCCTCCTCCTATTCCGTCCAGGTATCCACCGATTCGTCTTTCACGACGCAGCTGGTCAACTGGAACGGGCTTACCGCCCTTAACCAGGCTCTCATCGGCATAGCGAACAACACCATTTTCTATTGGCATGTAAGTGCCGCCGGTACCTACGGCACGAGCGCCTGGTCAAATGCATGGAGATTCGGAACCCTTCCGGCGACACCGTCGGCGCCTATGCTTTCCACTCCCGGAAACGGTGAAACCGGGCAGGCAACCTCACTTACCCTGAGTTGGACCTCGGTGAGCGGAACGGTTGCCTCCTATACGGTGCAGGTTTCGACCGGGTCGACTTTCACCAGTACGGTGTTTGCGCAGACCGGTACCGGGCTGACCGCTGCGGTCGCCGGTTTGACCTATGGCGGCCAGACCTATTACTGGCGGGCGAACGCAGCCAACGTAGCCGGAACGGCATGGTCGGGAACCTGGAACTTTGTAACGCTCGCCGCTCCGGCGACGCCGGCGCTTGTTTCCCCGACCAACAACGCGATGTTTGCAAACGGGCAGCAGGTGACGGTCAGCTGGTCGGGAAGCGCCTCGACGGTTTTTTATACGCTTCAGGTGTCAACGTCTTCCGGCTTCAGCAGCCAGACGCTCTCCCAAAGTGTTCTGGCCTCCTCCTACCAGATCACGCCTGCCCGTGGAATCCTGAATTACTGGCGTGTGAGTGCCACGAATAATGCCGGGACCAGCGCCTGGTCGAACGGCTGGGTTTTGACCCCTTCGGTCGCGACGGCAGTGTCGTCATCGCCGAGCGCAATGCACGAATTCTCCATGCAACGAAGCACGGTTTGCTACTCGCTTCCCCGGGCCGAACAGGTGCAAATTTCCGCTTACGATGTGCTCGGTCGTATGGCGATGAACATAGATACCCGACAGCCCGAAGGATCCTATTCCATTGATTTAAAAGGAAGTGCTCTTGCTGCGGGTCAGTATATCGTGCATTTCAGGGCGGGAACCTTCGAGAGGGAAGCGGTGCTGCTGCTGACGCGCTGACCGTTTTTCAAGTTTTGAAGACCGTCAACTTCTCAAGGGAGGAATATTTCATTCCTCCCTTTTTTATGGGTGATCCGGTAATCGGCCTTATTGAGTGTCCTCGTTAATGACCGAAATGATCTATAAGATGCAATATCGGTAATCATTGCGTCTGGTGCGATGCATAGAACGGTAGAACTGGAAACAGATCATAGGAATTGCTTATTTTAGAAGCATATAGCGAACCGGTCCGGCAAGATTCTCTCATGGTTTTTTTACGGCCGGACTGCCTTTTTCTGAAAAATAGCAATAACCATAGAAATTAAAGCCAATCTATGCGAATACTCGTCACCGGCGGAGCTGGATTCATCGGCAGCAATTTGATTGCGCGCCTTCTGCATGAAAATCATACGGTTATCGTCTGCGATAATCTTTACCTCGGCAAAGAGGAGTTCCTTTCTCCTTTTATAACCAATCCCGGCTTTCGGTTCGTGAAAAAGGACCTCCTCGACCTTGCTGCGGTAATTGAATCAAGCCAGGGGTGTGATTTGATATTTCATCTGGCCGCCAATTCCGACATCAGTCTTGGAAGGGAGAAGACCAATCTCGATCTCAGCCTCGGCACATTGACAACATATAATGTGCTGGAAGCCATGCGCCGCAACAAGGTACCCCACCTGATTTTCGCTTCTACCTCAGCCATTTACGGCGAAGCGGAGGTTCTTCCGACGCCCGAGAACTACGGTCCTCTGCATCCCATTTCCCTCTATGGTGCATCAAAACTCGCCGCGGAAGGATTTGTCACCGCATTCTCCCATAATTACGGGATAAAGGCCTGGATTTATCGATTCGGCAATGTCATCGGACCCAATGCTACGCATGGCGTTTTTTATGATTTTATCCATCGCCTGAAAGCGGATGCTTCCTCCCTGCGCATCCTCGGTGACGGCAACCAGGCAAAGCCCTATATTCATGTAAGCGATCTTATAGATGGTATGCTTTTCGGCTATGAGCATGCGCTTGATGATGTTAACGCATTCAACCTGGCAACCGAAGGTAACACGAGCGTCCGGTATATAGCCGCAGCCATTGTCGAATCCATGAGTCTTCAAAATGTTACGTTTGAATTTACCGGTTCCCGGCGCGGCTGGATAGGCGATGTTCCCATTGTTGCCCTCGATACTGCCCGAATGCAGCGCCTAGGCTGGAAGCCGCAACTTTCCTCCGATGAGGCGGTCCGGCGCGCGGCCATCGAGCTGACAAAACAATTCGGGAGCGCGACGACGGCATGATAGCAGCAATTCTCGCCGGTGGAAAAGGCACTCGCCTGGGCGACCGGGCCGGCGGTTTGCCAAAGCCGCTGGTTCCTCTTGCCGGTAAATCGGTTCTCGAATTCCAGATGGAGTCTCTCAAGCGGTCCGGCATCAGAAAAATCCTCTTGCTTACCGGATATAAGGGCGAGGTAATCCGGGATCGTTTCAAAGAGGGTGCGCAAATGGGAGTTTCGATCGATTATTTCTCAGAGAAAGAGCCGCTTGGTACCGGCGGTGCGGTGAAGCAGGCCTGCTCTTCGCTGAAGGAGCCGTTTCTGGTTCTTTATGGCGATTGCATGATCGACATGGATTTCGTGAGAATGACCGATTTCCATGCAGCGAAGGCCGGCATTGCCACCCTGGCCGTTCACCCGAATTCACATCCGTTTGACAGCGATCTCCTTGATATGGACGATCATGACCGGATCGTCGGATTCTATGCCAAGCCGCACGACATCGGAGGCTATCGCCGGAATCTTGTCAATGCAGGCGCATACATTCTGTCCCCGGAGCTGCTTGCGGATATCCCGGAGGGGTTTTCCGATTTCGGTAAGGATATTTTTCCGGCGATACTCAGGTCCGGGAAACGCATGTACGGTTACAGCACCAGTGAATATATCAAGGATATGGGCACGGTGGAGCGCCTGGCCTCTGTTGAGCGGGATACCGTTGCCGGGAAACCGATTGCCCGGAATTTATCGCATCCTCAGCGGGCGATTTTCCTCGACCGCGATGGAGTCATCAATGAGGAAGTTGATCTTATTCGCCGCGCCGAGGACCTGCGACTCCTGCCCGGAGCCGCAGGGGCGATAAAGCAAATCAACGGTTCGATTTTTCTCGGCATCGTGGTAACCAACCAGCCGGCGGTAGCGCGGGGGCTCTGCTCCCTCGATGAGGTGCAGCGAATGCACAAACGCATTGATACGCTGCTCGGTGGTGAGGGGGCCTTTATCGACCAATACTATGTCTGCCCCCATCATCCCGACCGCGGATTTCCCGAAGAAAATCCCGCCTTCAAGATACCCTGTGACTGCCGGAAACCGTCGATCGGGATGATTCGGGCAGCGACGCGGAAATTCAATATCGATACCGGTCGTTCGTACATCATCGGCGATTCTACCCGCGATATTCAGACCGGGAGGAATGCCGGATTGTTTACCATTCTGGTCAAGACCGGCTACGGAGGCACGGATAAAACGTTCGCTGCCGATCCCGACTACTGCGCCCCCGACCTCGCCGCAGCGGTTGACTATATTCTTAACAACGACCCCGCCGGCAAGCGGTGAGGAAATTATGATTATTTCACGAACGCCGTTCAGGATAAGCTTCACCGGGGGCAGTACCGACCTCAAGTCTTTTTATCGGACAGAAGGCGGCGCGGTCGTTTCGACCACCATCAACAAATATATGTATATAACCGTCAATAAACGGTTCGACCATACCATCCGGGCGAGCTATTCTAAAACCGAAATCGTCGACCATGCGGATGCCCTGGAGCATCCCATCGTCCGCGAGGCACTGAAAATGGCCGGCATCACCAACGGGATCGAAATTACCTCGATTGCCGACATCCCGGCGGGCACCGGCCTCGGTTCATCGAGCAGCTTCACCGTCGGACTTCTCCACGCGCTTTTTGCTTATCAGGGGCGCTACGCGTCTGCGCGGGAACTTGCCGATCGCGCCTGTCAGATCGAAATCGATATCCTCCATGAACCTATCGGGAAACAGGATCAATATGCCGCGGCATTCGGCGGACTGAATCTTATTCAATTCAATGCCGATGAGAGTGTTTATGTCGACCCGATTATCATGCCTGCCGACCTGCACCGGAAACTGGCGGGAAACCTGTTGCTCTTCTATACCGGAATCCATCGCAGCGCCTCGGCGGTCCTGAAAGGCACGGAGGAGCGAAAGGTTGAAAATCACGGCAGCAAATTAATGCTGAAAAACCAGTCTTTTGAACTGGCCGAGGCCCTCCGCAATGGAAAAGGAATACCATTGTTCGGCAGGATTCTTCATACGGGGTGGCAAATCAAAAAGCAGCTATCGGGCGATATTACTACTACCGAAATAAATGCCCTCTACGAGCGTGCGCTTCACGCCGGGGCCACCGGGGGCAAAATTCTCGGTGCCGGAGGGGGAGGGTTTCTCTGCATCTATGCAACAAAAAAAAACCAGGGCAAAGTCAGGATGGCACTGTCGGGCCTGCGTGAGCTATCGTTTGCTTTTGACTATCAGGGCTCTAAAATCGTCTACGTGGAGTGACCTATGAACCAGGATGCCGTCATCAGTAATTATATCGCTTCCGCCCAGAAGGTTCTTGCCGGAATCAATAGGGAATCCATCGGGAAAGCGATTACCCTCATCGAAGAGACATACTGCGCCGGGAAAGCGCTCTTCATCTTCGGCAACGGCGGGAGCGCGGCGACCTCGTCGCACCTGGCGGAAGATCTTTCCAAGGGGTGTGCCTGCAAGGGGAAACCCGCCCTCAAGGCCATGAGCCTGACAGACAATACGCCGCTGTTGACCGCACTCAGCAATGATTTTTCCTACGATGCGGTTTTCGAAAAACAACTGGAAATCATATTTTCCCCCGGCGATGCAGTCCTGGCGATCTCTGCATCGGGCAACTCCCGGAACGTCCTGAACGGCGTCCGATTTGCCCGCGAGCAGGGCGGCCGCGTCATCAGCCTGACCGGCTTTGACGGAGGGAAGCTACTTTCGCTTTCCGATGCTAATATTCACGTTCCGTTCAATGAATTTGGCCTGGTCGAGGATATCCATCTTCTTTTGGGGCACATCATCATGACCTGCATGAAGAAATTCATTGAACTCTATTAATCACGAGAGGCCGGATTTGCGCGAATCCCCCGGAAATCTTCGCATCGTACATATCATCTACGACGATTGCGATAATCCCTGGCTCGGCGGAGGCGGGGCGCGTCGTACCCTGGAAATTTACCGGCGTTTTCCCTCGCACTGCGAAATAACCGTTCTTACCGGTTTTTACAAGGGTGCCCTTCGTTCCGAGCGGGTCGGCAATATCCTCTACCGGCGTCTGGGTTTGCCGTTCTCGTATCTTGTGAGCAGAGTTACCTTTGCATTATGCGTCCCTTTCCAGCTGCTCGGGCTGCACTATGATGTGGTGGTTGAAGATTATTCCGCTTTTTCGCCGTGTTTTTCATTTTTTTTCACCCGCAAGCCGGTTATCGGGTCGTTTCAGAATCTTCACTCCCGTAAAGCTGCCAGGGGTAAAGGCTTTTTCAAAGCGCTGGGTGCGGGATTATTCGATGCCATGGCGCTCCGGTTTTTCAGAGATATCACCGCAGTGTCGCCTGATTTGACGGACATTATAAAACAGAAAGCCCGGTTTAAAAGCAACATCCGCTTTATCGGCGTCGGCATCGATCACGCTCTCTTCGGTATCGATCGGTCCTCTGCCGCAACGGCTCCCACCATCCTTTACATCGGCAGGCTTGAAATTCACCAGAAGGGCATCGATACGCTTTTGCAGGCGTTCGCCCTGCTGAGCCCGCGGCCGAAGCTGGTTTTCGCCGGCACCGGCGCCGATGCCGCGCTTGTGGAGGAGATGGTCCGTAAAATGGGTCTTCAGGACGATGTCCGGTTTGCCGGAAGGTTTGCAAATGAAGACAAGGCCGGATTTTTAAAAAATGCGGCTCTGGTCGTGATGCCTTCGCGGTTTGAAGGGTATCCCGTGGTGCCGCTCGAAGCCATGGCTGCGGGGTGCGCCTTCATCGGCACCGATATCCCGGGCACCGCCGATGTCACCGGCGGGTGCGCCCCTCTGGTGCCGGTTGGTAATGTGAATGAGCTTGCTGCGGTAATGCAGCGGGTTCTGACCGACGCCGATTTCCGTCACGCACTCGAAATCAAAGGGCGCGAACACAGCCGCAGTTTTGAATGGGACTCGATTGCGAAGCAGTTCTACGAATTCATTCAACACTCGATCGATCTTTCCGGGCCGGGACAAAAACGGCACTGAGAGTGCTTGCGCTTAGTGCGGCGATATTTTTTTTCGCAAGGCAAGCCCCGCAGCGATCAGCCCGATCAGGCAGACCAGCACCAGCGTCGCAAACGTCACCTTCACCGCCTTTCCCAGGAACAGCGAGTGCGGCAGCATCGTCACCTCGTGCCGGCCAGGGTGCAGGGCGACCGCCATCCAGGCGCCGTCGGCCCGGTAAATTTTAGCCGGTTTCCCGTCGATCGATACCTTCCAGCCGGGGTAGTAGACCTCGGCGATGCGGAGGAAGCCGTCGGACTTCGCCTCCACGATCGCCTTCCGGCTGTTCGGCGTGTACTGTTCCCATTGCACCGACAAGGGCTCTCCCATGGTATCGGTCGACGGGCCGTTGCCGGGTTTCTCCACGGGCTCCTGTTCGAGCGCGACGGTGGTCCGGATGTTGTACCGGTTGCTCCTCAGGGCGTCGATGATCGCCGAGCTGTCGATGACCACGTACCCGGCGGCGAAGGAGAGCCGGTCCAGCGCGCCCTCATTTTTGATGGCGATCAGGTCGCGTCCCTGCCGCGCGAGGTAGTATTTCGCGTTTGCCAGGTTCAGGAAGTTGTTCCCGTTCTTCAGGTTCTCGGATATCAGGTAGGCCTGGCCGTCTCCCGACTGCCCGAGAAGGTTCTCGTAGTAGTTGCGGTCCTGCTGGTCGCCGCGGAACTGCCGGTACCACCGGAGCTCGTTGTCGTGGAACCCGCCGACGCCTTCGAGCCCGTGGACCCCCTCGGCGTTCTGCGGGAGCGCACCGGCGATGGAGAAGCAGCGGAAGGGCGCCTCGGCCATTTTCCCGCGAAGGTCCTGGAAGGCCGGTTCGTCGGCAAAGTACGGCTGCGGGTCGATGACCTTGATGAACTGCGCGTCGACGCGCAGGACATCGAGCGCCCCGATCACGAGAATGACGGCGATCGCCGCGCCGGGCTTGATCTTCCCCCTGATGGCGGCAATGAGGCACCCGATCGTGACCAGGCTGAACAGGAGCCAGAGCCAGAGCATGGGCACGAAGTTTTTGGAAAAGTTCGCCTCGAAGACCTGGCGTTTTTCCGTGTCGAGCATGCCGATGAACGGGAGGTTGGCGACGAGGTCCTTCATCGAAAAAACGGCCGCGACGACCACGAACCCCGCCGCGGTGACGAGGAGCCCCTTTGTCCATTTTTTGCGCCGGAGCTCGCTCAATGCGGCGAGATCCCCGCTCGCGAGGTCCTTCAGGAAGAGGACGGCGAGGAGCACGGTGCTGAAGGAGAACCAGAACATGATCATGCTCGGAGCGCGGAACTTCTTGACGCCGGGAACGAGCGCGTAGACGATGCTGAAAAACGGCGTCTCGGCCCCCAGGGCGAAGAGCGCGGAAAATGCTGCGGCGCCGGCCCAGAACCATCGCCACGGCCGGGACTTCCCGACCAGCGACAGGACGGCGAGGAAGGCGACGACCGCCCCGGCATACTCGGCGTTCAGCTTGAACGGGTTGCCGCCCCAGTAATAGTCGAGCGTATTGCCGAATTCGGGAACCCAGAGCGAAAAGAACTCCGGCCAGTGGAGCGACCATGAGGTGGCGTAGGCAAAGCCGCGATCCACGCCGCGAACCGATAGCGCCTCGCGGACATACATGACCGAGGGGTAGAGCTGGATGAACCCGATGCCAAGCCCGACGGCGCAGGCGATGCAAAAGAAAATCGCGGTGCGCAGCGCCTTGCCCGGTTCATGCACGATGACCGAGCGCACGATCGCGAACGCCGCATAGGCGCCAAGCCCCCACATCGCGAAGTAGGTCGACTGGATCTGCGAGGTCAGGATCGACATGCCGATGCCGGCGCCCAGCAGTATCGCGTGCGTGAATTTCTGCGTTTCGGCGAGCTCCTTCAGCTGCCACACCATGAAGGGCACCCAGGCGATCACGAACATCTTCCCGTCGTGGCCGGGGTAGATGAGGGAGAGAAACTGCGGATTCAGCATGTAAAACACCCCGCCGACAAAGGCGAGCGGGGCCGAAACCTTGAATCCCCGGCGCAGCAGCAGGAAGAAGAAGAGCCCGGCGAGGAAGACGTGGAAGATCATCCTGAAGCTGATCGCCTGCGGCACGGGCAGGAGCGCATTGATAAGTAAGGAAAGAGGATAGAAGACGTCGCCGAAGAGGGCGTCGATGGTCGGCATGCCGCCAAGGCGCGGGCTGAACCAGAAGGGAATCTGGTGGAATTTTACCAGGGCGTCTTTCAGGAAGACCTTTGAGTCGAGCCCCTGCAACTGGTCGGAGCTCGAGAGCATGCCGCCGGAGAGGAAGAAGCCGGCGAAGACCAGGAAGGTCAGGAGCGCCAGGGCCGCGACATAGATCCACGGGTTCTGCCCGTATCGTGCGATAAAGGACGGACGCTGTCCGCTTTTCTGCTGTGGTGTGTTCACCATTCCCCCCGATTCATTTATTACAGGTAGTTTACGACGCCCGCCAACTCCGCAACGTCAAAGTCATCCCCCGTATAGCCGCTCTTGACGATGACGCTCCGCAGGCCCTGGAGCGCAATCCGGTCCGACGGTTTGTCCCCGACCACGAGCGACTTCGAAACATCGATGCCGAGCTCCTTCACCGCCCGCTCGACCATGCCGCTTTTCGGCTTCCGGCAGGCGCAGGAGAGGCGATAGGCC
Source organism: uncultured Fibrobacteraceae bacterium (assembly GCA_964651515.1). Classification (GTDB taxonomy): domain Bacteria; phylum Fibrobacterota; class Chitinivibrionia; order Chitinivibrionales; family Chitinispirillaceae; genus BOG-1184. The sequence continues at coordinate 23,708 of CAZYYB010000024.1, read as the reverse complement.
TCGACGCGCGCGTCCGGATGGTGCGGGCAGTAGTAGAATCGCGCGATCGCGATTCCCCGCGCCGCGAACTCTTCGCCCATCCATTCGTGAAGCGCACGGACCTCATCCTCGCCGAACATCCCCTTGGCGACGCCCGCCTGGTTGGTGATGACGACGAGGAGGTAGCCCCGCTCCGCCGCCTTCCGGCAGAGCGGGAACACCGCCTCGTTGAAGCGGATCTGTTCGGGCCTGTGCGGGTAGGCGGTATCCTCGTTGATGATGCCGTCGCGGTCGAGGAAGAGGGCCTTGTGAGTAACGTCTGCCATGCGGGTCGCTCGGTGTATGGTGGATTCGGGGGCGAAATCGGCTTTGCGGGACGGTTCGATCCCTTAATAATAGGTAAGAAAATACAATAAAGGGCGGGATTGAACCGGGCATGCGCGCGGCATTGACGTTGCCGTACTTATTTTTATGGAGACGCGCTTCGCGGCTCCAACCAGGGGAAACCGCGTAGCGGTGTCCCCACCAGAGCATCCGGAGTATCCGGTAGTGATATTTTTTCCCGGTACCTTTACTTAATCGAATCCGGTCAGGAGACCCATGGAACCCACCCCCTTCGAACGACTCCTCAACATAAGCGATGAATCGGCCGCACGCCCCGGAGAGACCGGCCACAACGGTCCAAACGGCGGCAATGCCGCCGATGCCGACCTCCTCGACGCCTACTCCCGCGCGGTGGTCGGCGTGGTGCGGGCCATCGGTCCCGCGGTGGTGAGCATCGCGGTGAAGAAGCGCAACGGCTCGAACGCCCTGGAGCCCTACGGCGCCGGCTCCGGGTTCGTCATTGCGCCGGACGGCTATATCCTGACGAACTACCATGTGGTCGCCGACGCGCACGGCATCGAGGTGACCTTTACCGAAGGCGATACCCTCGAAGCGAAGCCCATCGGGCTGGACGCCGCGACCGACCTCGCCCTCATCCGCGTGCCGCTGTCGGGACTATCCTATGCCGCGCTCATGGACCCGCCGGACCTCCAGGTCGGGCAGCTCGTCATCGCCATGGGCAATCCCCTCGGGTTCCAGTCCACGGTATCGAGCGGCGTGGTCAGCGCACTCGGCCGGGCCCTGCGCGCACAGAACGGCCGCCTCATCGCCGATATCATCCAGCACACCGCGCCGCTCAATCCGGGCAACTCGGGCGGCCCGCTGCTCAACTCCCGCGGCAAGGTGATCGGCGTCAACACCGCGATCATCGCGGCCGCGCAGGGGATCGGCTTTGCCGTCCCGGCGACGACCGCGCGCTGGGTGGTGCCGCAGCTTTTGACCTCCGGTAAAGTCCGCCGGCTCTACCTGGGCATCTTCGGGCAGACCCGGCCGCTCAGCCGCCGAATGGCGCGCTTTCATGACCTGCACCAGGCATCGGCCTGTGAGATCATGGGGGTCGAGCGGGGCAGCCCGGCGTCCGGGGCGGACATCCATATCGGCGACCTGGTCGTGGCCGTCAATGATACCGTGGTGCAGAACATGGATGATATCTTCTTCCGGCTCTCCCAGCTTTCGATCGATAAGCCGATAAAGATTAAAATCGTGCGGAGGTCGCAGATGGTGGAAACCGAGGTCGCGCCGCGGGAGGCGGGGGAGTGAGGTACATTGCCGGGGGGGATTAGTCTGGCAAAAAGACCCACGATTTCCCGTTCGCTGGTTTATGAGGACGGAGCCAGCCGTTATTCGCCCCATCGCTCCGGTTCATCTTCGGTTCCTTTCAACATCAGTTTTGAAGATTCCAGGACATGCAGAACAAACGCTCTTTTTGCGTTTTCCGGCTTTGAAGCGATCTTGTGACCTGGGACAGTCGTAAAACCATGCTTTAAAAACTCCAAACGGCGCGGAAGAGATAGTACCAATCTTTTGCGCCCACCGTCACATCGCCATCGAATAAATAATATGGCTGATCGTACAAAGAGGTCTGAAACCTCGAATGGTCGCGTGCGGCCTGCGCAACAATCCGGAAATTTTTGCCGAATGCCTTGCTGCCGTAAAGGGACCATTTCCAGCGGTGGGCGGTCGTTGTTACCAGGCCATGGTCGGTGTTATATTCTTCATCGGTCCAATTGGGATCCGGAATGGGCACGGGATAGTCATAACCGTCATAAAGCGTCTGTGAATTATTCCCAAAATAGGGACTGGTGTAATATTCAGCCTCAAAAGCAAGAACATCCAGAAATTTAAAAGTCGGGATATCAAATCCGAACATCACGGGCATACGCTCCGAAATGTTATTATAATAACGCGGATAATCCTTGAGGCCGAGAATCGCATACTCTCCGTAAATTTTCAGATCCTCTTTTCCTAGAAAGGGCATCGGTAGTACTTTCTTGGGATCAAAGCATGTCCGGGCCATTATCTTGGTGCCCGCAAAGGTATAAAAAGAGCTGTCTCCGGTTACCTGGTTGACAGAGATGGTATCGGAGGCAATGTGAGGAGTCGTTCTGAGGGGATCCACCGAAAGAAGTCTTTCAGCTTCAATGCCTGCGCCGAGTTCGAACGCATCATGGAAAAAATCTGCATTTGACAAGTAGGCAAGTGATAAGTCCTGGGGAGGGTACGTGGTCTCGCTTGTCACAATTATATCCTGGCGGATATGGAAAGGAATCCCGATCCCGGAAATTTCCCCCCGGGTCGCGGCTTCCAGATTAATACCAAGGAGACGGGTTTCGGGAAATTCAAACTCATTGACAATCATATTCGGATAGATTTCGGATCGGAAAAGGTACTCACCCAGATTGGTCGCCTGTGGATTGTATTTGAACGGGAAATACCCCAGCTGGATCATAACCGAGGTATTTCGCGATGAAAACATATCGTATTCCATATCGGCCCGGTGAATGATCATGTTGCCGTAATAGTTGTAAAGCGGAACGGAAAACTCCCACCCTGCTTCCGGATAAAAAACATTGAAATCGTAATCGTATTCAGTGCCCAAATTAATCTTCAAAGATGAGCCGATTTGGACGGTGGCACAGAGACGCGACATGAGCGACTCGTCCCAACGATGGGAAACCAGTGCCGAGTAACTTGCCTGCGATGGAAGATAATAACCGCGCTCAAGTTGTCCTGCCTGAAAGGCACCGAACCCGGAAATAGTAACGCTGTCGTGGTCTCCTGCGAGTAGTTCCGCGGAAGAGTTTGTTGACAAGCAGGCCGCAAATAGAACAGCCCCCAGGGTTTTTGCAATGTTCATCTCAAAAAACTCCTTGTAATGTTGGCAAATGCGTGCCGGGCTCACTGAACGGCACAATAGTGAACATTAGCGGGTGGAAAATCGGGCAATCATTGAATTGTCGGCGATGTTTTTCAGCTTAATCACGGCATCGCCCCCTTTTAATTCAAGTTCCTTTACAAGTTTACCTTGCAGCGAATAAATATCGACCGAACAGATCCGGCCGTGCATCTCCGGGGGAACGATAAGGCTGTTCCCGAAAAAACGCACTTGCCGGGTAAGTTTTCCGGTCGATGCATACACCGGCCTTCCCTTCACTCCGGTCGTCAGATAAACGATGGAGGAATCGGCAACATGATTGATTACAATAGTCTGGGTCGCGCCGGCAAGACCGGTTGATGATGCCGTAATGGTTGCAGTGCCTGCGTTGTAGGAGCGGTACTCGATGGCGCACAGGCCGTTTCGAACCCCTTCTTCCAGAGCATTGCCGGTAAAGGTGATGCTGGTGCCGCCGGCATTTGCGCTCGGGAAAATACCGAGCCCGCTGTTATCGGTCAGGCTGATGTTCGGCGTATTTGAGAGCCAGTTGCCGGCGGCATCCTGAACCTGGACCGTTAACTGCACATCGCTTTTACCGTCATCGGTTATTGTGTCCCGGTCGGCGAAAATGGCGAGTTTAGCAGCGGTTCCCGCCGACGGCCAGGTGGGCGACGCAATACCGAGATTTTTTTGCCGATAATAGTACCATCCCTCAAGCGGGAGGCGTGCATGATCGAGTATTCCCATGTTGCCCATGTTCGCGTTACTGCCATGGTGAAACGCGCACCACAGAGAGATGCCGGACCGCCAGGGATACTCTACCGCCGAGTCGTCAGCTGTTTGTAAACTGCTGCCCCAACAGGCAGTATAGGTACCCGGCCGATCTTCCTGGCAGCTGCCGTATTCGGTAACCATATTCGGCATTGCGGGAGAAATATAAAGCGTGGCGCCGTCGCCGTTGAATCCGGCCGCATCGCCGCATAAGTCATAGCCGCTGCGCTGTGCGCCGCCGATGGCAGCCAGGCGAGTCGAATCTTGCTGATGGCATACCGCAACCATTTTTTCAAGCAGTCCTTTTTTCAGGGTATCCTGGGAGCCGCCGGTGGGAAAAAAGACTTCATTGCACATGCTCCAAATGACAATGCTCGGATGATTGCGATTGATCTTTACCATCTCTCTCAGTTGTGTGATAACATTACTGTCGAAAGTTTGCTGCTCCGCAGCCGTGTTCGGAATGCAGTTCATTTCCCACATGGTTGTATCGGTGCTGGAAGCGCCGGAAGACCAGAAGCACATTTCCGACCAGAAACAGATACCGAGACTATCGCATTCGTCGGCAAACGCCGGATTATGGGGATAATGGCTGCCGCGGATAAAATTCATTCCGCACTTATTAATAAGTTTCACATCGCGCGCACAACCGGTTCTGGTCGTTGCATCACCCCATCCGGCATGGTCTTGGTGGGCATCCGCGCCGTGAAGCCATATATGCTTGCCATTAAGAAAAAGGCCGCTGTCCGTTGTCCATTTAACCGACCGGATACCGAGCGGAGATTCATAGTTGTCGACAAGTTGTGATCCTTTATATACCTCGGTATACACTGCATATAAGTAAGGTGAAGAAGGGCTCCAAAGATTCGGTGATGCAACAGGCGAGCTGATTTGTACAAAGGTGTCGGTCGCATTGGCGGTTACCTTCTGGGTCGACTGCATCGTGGCCACAGTGTTTCCGTCGGCATCTACCACAATATTTTCAACGGTGCAGGTATCCGATAGGGAATCCGCACTTACTACTTCGGTTTTGACCTTGATGACTGCAGAGGATGTACTGACCGTGGGGGTTGTGACAAAAGTCCCATACCACGCGACATGGATCGGTTCGGTCACCACCAGCGAGACATCCCGGTAGATGCCACCGATAAAAATGTGCTCGCCCGACCGCGGGGCAACCACGTGCTGCCAGGAACCGTCCACTTTGACTGCAATAACGTTGTCGCCGGCCGCAAGATATTGCGTGATATCATAAGCAAACCCGGTGTATCCGCCGCAGTGTTGTCCCACGGAGTCTCCATTTACATATACGGTAGTCACGATAAAGGAACCGCCAAACTCCAGGGAAAACCGTTTGTGCGCGGTTAAAGAAGCCTGGGCGATCGTAACATGTCTGCGATACCATCCGACATAGGGCGGGACAGCTTTCGATGCCCTGAAATAGGGGATATCGAATGAATGGGGCAGATTGATCGACGACCATGAGGCATCGCTGTAGTTCGTGGCCTGCGCGCCGGTAAGATTTTGTTTCATGAATTTCCAGCTTGTGTTCAGATTTAAAACCGTCCGTACCCTCGGCGGGGTAAATTGAGCCCAGTCCGCTGCAAAGGCACCGCTGATCAGTAAAACCGCACTGATTATGTGAACCAATCCTCTTATCCGCATGGTGTTCTCCTTTACGAAAGGTGTGTGGTAAAAACCCTGCCGGAAACAGCGGTTAGTATTGCTAAAAGACATTGAACCATCCTCCATGCCTATTTGAAAACCGTCAGCGCATCCGGATTCTTCTGGTTCATGTAACAAAGTTTGATCCAATCCGCACTACAGGCCACATTCGATATCCGGGCTTCGTCGATTTTACCCTTGAAGGAATAAACGACACCGGTGGAATATTCGGTAAGTTTTCCTATTGTCACATCGTAGCCGGTGTAACGCTGATGGCCGGAGGTGATGAACGTGTCGGCGCTATCAACGCACGCACCATTGATATAAAGGTATTGTTTTCCGTTGTTGCGCACTCCGGCAAGATGAGTCCAGGCATTTGCCGATGCGGGGCTTGCCGTCTGGTCGTAGCCGAGAGGTTGCGTTTCGTATTCAAAAAATTCCCATTTCTTTGTGGTGTACACTTTCAGGGCATATTGCTGGTTGCCTTTGGCAACGATTGCATGGTTAAGCGCATCAAGAGTATCCAGATATACCCAGGCTGATACGGTATAAAGGCCATTTTCCGGAAAATTCAGTTTTCCCGAAGCGGTGCCGGTAATATCGAAAAAACCCGAATCGCCATCGAATTGCTGACACGTGCCTATAATTCCCGGCACCGTGGAATTTGCCGACATGCGATAAGGAACCCCGTTGAAATGGTTATACGTCGCATCGCGAGCCGTATCGGTACCGCCTTGGGCCAAATGCCACACACCCTGAAACCCTGCAGCAGTATCGAAGACGGCACCGCTGTTCGAGGCGCTCATTGCCGTGGGATTGCCCCAGTACATGATGATCGACTGCGAATCGTTATTGCCGTAGACCGTATCGATGCGTACCCATACTTCCGCTTGGCCGTCCGTAGAATCCCAGCGTTCAACCTCAAACGGCAGCGAAGTATTGTTTCTTTTTGTAAATCGGCAATCCGCACCGCCGGCACGCGCCTCGACGAAGCTGAAATTAGAGCTGGTCAGCCTCACCAGAACCGGAAAGTTCCGAATGGTGGAGGTTACCTTCGCTCCGGTCGCTGAAGTATTAAGAACCAGTTTGCATGCATAAGCCCACGATGGATTCAAAACTTTGGAAGTATCGCCTGATATTACCGCGACATTATACCTGATCGCGGTTGATGTCGTCGTATTGATTGATGAGCAGGATATTAACGGCAGTGAACCTGCCGGGACCGAATCGAGAAATGCCGTGCCGCCGGTGCGTGTAAGAAAAGTGAAAATAGTCGTTCCGGGGACGTATATATAGGAGAACCGCATGGTGGTGCAGTCGGGGAGAGTTACGGCGACTACACCGGTTTTGTTCAGCGCGGCCGTCGGAGCGATGACGGTGTCTTTGCAAACCTTAATGCCGCAGATAAGTGATCTGGTCCTATCGTCCAATTTCAATACCTGAATATTATAACTGCCATCAATAAGATTCCGGAAAGCGTAATTGCCGGAACAATCGGCGGTTTCGATTGCGAAAGGAACCGTATCAATGAGCGGATTATAATTTTCAGGGAGCAGGGTAACTTGGGCATAGGGCGCAGGATTACCACGGAGGTCCACGACCCGGCCCTTTATGAAACCGTTGGTGGTTTCAATAGTTCCGCCGCCGGCGGGATTCACATTTGAACATTTTGCAATGATAAAAAGCATAGAGACAAGTGAAGCCGCTAGTATGCGTATCAAGGTATTCATGAATTCTCCCTGTCAGGAGCGCTTAAAGGAAACACCTGGATATTTAGTTGAAATACCCGTCCGCCGTTCTCTCCACGGCTGTTTGCCAGTTTGATCAAGGATGTACGGAATTGCTGCACATATGCCTGAATTTCGGGCATGGTTTTCTCATCAACACACATCGTTACCGTAGAGATTTCCCGTTCCTGCTTGGGGAAGCGTTGAATCGCTTCGCCTGCCAGCCTGATCATTTCGCGTTGGTAATTTTCAACCACGAATGAGTGCCAGTTTTGGCCTGTCGTCAGATTTGTCGTCGTCGTGTGATAACGGCCGTCGTTTTCCCGTGCGATAACGCCGAGTGATTCGAGCAGGTTAACCGCACGTTTCGCTTCATTCGGAGAAATGGCAGGCATGCACTGGGCAGCGAGGGATCGGTAATCCCCGGCGAAGGGAATGCAGTTGATTATCGACCAGACGGCGGAATAGTACCATTTACGGAAAAATTCATACTGACCGATATCAAGCTTTCTGGCGCTAACCGGCGAACAGGTAAACAGTTTATCGAAAAAGAGCTTGCGCTGTTGATCAGTTTTGGCTTTCGCGAAATAAACCAGCATTTCGAAATATGCTGCCTCATCCTTGCTGAGTTTCAATAATTTTGCGAAAAGATTGATTTTTTTTATGGCTATGTGGCGATCGCCGTGAAGCACTTTTACGATAAAGCTCGAATCCATGTCGACATGGTTACCGATAAACCGGTATGAAAAGAACGGACTGTTCTTTTTTTTATCTAGATAGTAATCCCGAAGAAAATCGCGATAATCAAGGTACGTGAAGATATTGACCATAAATCTCCGGAGCGTATCGATCTTTGCCTGCCGCATACGGCAGCGATAAGGATCATGGTGAAATTATCATACAATATATTAATTGTTTTTTAAGGTCATGGGGAAAAAAAAGCTTGAATCAGGAAAACCGGGGACATAATTGTCATCGGCATCGTTTTTACTATTCCAAGACAAGTGATGCTCAAGGGGGATGTTTGTAACCCGTTTATACCGCAGGCATTCATGATGATGAGATCCGCGTCGAATGGTGCGCGATTTCCGTTTCTTTTACGCGCCTTTGCGCGGCTCCGACCGGGGACTGCAACAACATGGGAGCGTTGCATTGGTGCGCCACAGAACGCGCGTTTCGCGCGGCCAAGTGCCGGGGTCGGCAAGACTGGTGCTCCCACCTGAGCAGCAACAAGATTTTACCACCGCCCCCCGGCGACCCGGACCCGGACATCGGACCTGAGGAAAATCGGAAAGCGTCCATTTAATGTGAAATCATACTCATTAATTAAATGGCCTTCTATTTATAATGCTTAATTAAAAGGTACTTTCCGGATTTAATGTGAATAGCTTCACGTTTTAAATTGATTTACCCCGCCGCACCGTAGTATTATTGTACTATATTTGAGTTGAGGAGCATAATGGCGAATTCGGATACTGTATTTTCCCGGTTTCTCCGCTATGGGAACGCCATCGCCCGCCTGAAAACCTGCGCCGTCATGCGGGTCCGCGTGGGGGGCGTCGTTGTGTGCCGGTGCGGAGCGGCGGCATGAGACGATCGAGTCTGCGGACGCGCATCGTCCTCTCCTTTCTGCTCCTCATCGTCCTCTTTGGAACGCTCATTGCGCTCCTCGGGTACTGGGCGATTCGCACGAGCCTGATCGATCGCGCGCAGAAGCAGATGCGCTACAACCTCGCGGCCGCCCGCTCGGTCTACGATAACGAACTCGAAAGCATGGCACGCTCCTTCGGAATGCTCGGCAGCATCCGCGATCCCGCAAAAATCAAGGCCGGTCTTAACCTGGATTACCTGTACGTGGTCGAACGGGCCGATTCCGCCTCGGCGGCCAGTCCGCTCGTGCGGCAGGCGTTTCACGGCAATGCCGGAAGCGGAACGAGGATCATCGACAGCGCCGAACTCAAAGGCATCAGCGAGCAGCTGTTTGAAAAATCGGTCATCGCCGTCAGGCCGACTCCCCGTGCGGCTCCCTCCTCGGTGAGCGTTTTAACCGGCGCCATGGCGATCGAGTGCGCGGCCCCGATTTTCGATTCCACCGGGGTGGTCGCGCGCGTCGTTTACGGAGGCAAGGTGATCAATCGCTTCGGCGACCTTGTCGGGCGCATCCACCGCATGGTGTTCGAGGACCGGCTCTACGACGCGAAGCCGGTGGGAACGGTCACTATTTTCCAGGACGATATCCGGATCGCCACCAATGTGCTCGACCGCGACGGCGAGCCCGCCATCGGGACGAGGATGTCGGCGGTTGTTTACGACCGCGTCGTGCGGGGAGGCATGCCGTGGTACTCGCGCGCCTTTGTCGTCACCGACTGGTACCTGACCGCCTACGAACCCATCCGCGATGTCACCGGGCGGATCGTCGGCGTTCTCTACGTCGGCGCGCTCGAAGCGCCTCTGCGCGATACGATCCGTTCCTACGCCCTCATGTTCCTGATCATCATCACCGGCTGCACCATCCTGGCGCTCGTCCTGACGCTCGTCCTGGCGGGAAGCATCGCACGACCCCTTACCCGGCTTGTCAAGGCGACGGCGAGCCTGGCCGACGGCGACCTCTCGTTGCGTGCGCCGGACCGGGACGGCCTGCGGGAGATTCACGAACTCACCGCCTCCTTCAACGAAATGGCCGACAAGCTTAACCGTCGCGATGCCGCCCTCCGCAGTACCAACGAAGAGCTCGCCTTACTCAACAAGAGGTATATCGACCTTGTCGGCATGGTTTCGCACGAACTGAAGGGCATCCTCTCCTCGACCATGCTCAATACGTGCAGCGTCCGGGACGGCTACTTCGGCGCGCTGAACGAGGCGCAGGCGAAGGCGATGTCGTCGGTGGCGCGCAACCTCGACTACTTCGACATGACCGTGAAGAATTTCCTCAACCTCGGCCGCATCGAAAAGGACGAGCTTTCGCCCGTCCTCGCCGAAGTGAAGCTCAAGGAGGACGTGGTCGACGAATCGGTGGCCGTTTTTGCCCGTCAGGCGCAGGATCGGAATATGACGATCGAGAACCGGATCTCTCCGGCCATGGTCGTGACGGCCGACGGCGCCATGCTCCTCATGGTGGTGAACAACCTCATCGGCAATGCGGTCAAGTACGGCGCGGAAAACGGGACGATCCGGATCGGCGCGAACCACCTGGACGCCGCGGTGGCGGTCGAGGTGTATAACGACGGGCGGCCATTGACCGACGAAGAAGAGGCGAAGCTTTTCAAGCGCTTCTCCCGCCTCGAAGCGTCGCCCGAGGCACTCCGCGTGCGCGGTACCGGGCTCGGGCTTTTCATCAGCCGCCGGATCGTGGAGCGGCACGGCGGGAACATCCGTCACGAATCCCGCGAAAAGGGCAATGCATTCATCTTTTCCCTGCCGGTCGGGCAGCTGCCGAAGTAGTATGCCGTAAGCTTCTTCCGGCAGGGGAAGCGGACGATAGACAGACGATAGAGTGTAAAGATAATCAACAAGCAAGGGAGCGAATCCATGTGTGACGACTGTTCCTGCAACGCAACCGCTGAGGTGTCCGAGGAGCATATGCTCGAACACCTCGAAGGGATGCTCGATGAGTACCGGGGAAAACCCGGGGCCCTGATTCCGGTCCTCCAGACCGCCCAGACGATGTTCGGCTACCTGCCGCAGAAGGCCCTGCGCCGGATAGCCGTTGCGCTCGACAAGCCCTTCAGCGAAGTCGCCGGCGTCGTCGGTTTCTACTCCTTTTTCTCCACCGTGCCGCGCGGCAAATACCTGGTCCGCGTCTGCCTGGGGACGGCCTGCTACGTCCGGGGCGGCCAGCAGGTTCTCGATGCGGTCAGGAAAAACCTCGGCATCGACGTGGGCCAGACCACGCCGGACCGGCTCTTTTCGATCGGCGTGGGCCGCTGCTTCGGCGCCTGCGGCCTCGCGCCGGTCCTCATGGTAAACGACGACGTGCACCAGCGCGTCAAACCCGCCCGCATCAATGAACTGCTCAACGTTTACCGGGCGAAGGAACACGCGGACGCGGAGGCGAAAAAATAATGACGACCACGACCATACTCAGGACTCCCGCCGATCTTTCGGCATGCGCCGCACGGAAAGTCGCCGAGGAGGCGGCGCTGCGAAGCAGGGTTCCCTGCCGGATACTCATCTGCATGGGGGGCGGCTGCATCGCCTCCGGCTCGGCGAAGCTCCAGGAGGCGCTTGCGCAGGAACTTACAAAACAGAATGCCGACCGTCTCGCCGTGGTGCGGCCGACCGGCTGTCTCGGACCGTGCGCCAGGGGCCCGGTGCTCGTCATCGAGCCGGACGGCACGTTCTACCAGAATGTCGCACCCGCCGATGCCGCGGAGATCGTTTCCTCGCACATCATCGGCAAGAAACCGGTCGAACGCCTGCTCGATAAGAATGCGGCGACCGGCGCGGTCAACGAAAAAATGGTCGACGTGGAATTTTTCAGGCGGCAGACCAAGATCGTCCTCGCCAATTGCGGCGTCATCGATCCCCTTTCCATCGAAGAGTACATCGGCCGCGAGGGCTATGCCGGGCTTTCCAAAGTCCTCTCCGGCATGAAGCCCGACGAGGTGGTCGACGAGATGAAGAGGAGCGGGCTGCGCGGCCGCGGGGGCGCGGGTTTTTCGACCGGCCTCAAGTGGAGTTTCACCCGTAAATCGCCGGGCGAGGTCAAATACGTCCTCTGTAACGCCGACGAGGGCGACCCCGGCGCGTTCATGGACCGCAGCGTCCTCGAGGGCGACCCGCACAGCGTGATCGAAGGCATGGCCGTGGCGGCCTACGCCGTGGGCGCGCGGAAGGGCTATGTTTACGTGCGCGCCGAATATCCGCTCGCGGTCGAACGCCTCGGCATTGCCATAACGCAGGCGCGCGAATACGGGCTCCTCGGGGCCGACATCCTGGGAAGCGGCTTTACTTTCGATCTTGAAATCCGCATGGGGTCGGGCGCCTTCGTCTGCGGCGAAGAGACCGCGCTCATGACCTCCATTGAGGGCAACCGAGGCGAGCCGCGCCCGCGCCCGCCCTTCCCGGCCCAGAAGGGGCTGTGGGGCAAACCCTCGGTACTTAACAATGTCGAGACCTACGCCAACGTTCCCGCCATCATGCGCAAAGGCGCGGCATGGTACGCATCATACGGCACCGAAAAGAGCAAGGGCACCAAGGTCTTCGCCCTGGCCGGCGCGGTCAACAATACCGGCCTGGTCGAGGTGCCGGTAGGCACGCCGCTCGGCGAGCTCCTGTACGACGTCGGCGGCGGCATCGTCGGCAACAAGGCGTTCAAGGCCGCGCAGATCGGCGGCCCGTCGGGCGGCTGCATTCCGCGGCAGCACCTCAACGTCGCGCTCGACTACGAGTCCCTGAACGAACTCGGGGCGATCATGGGGTCGGGCGGCCTCATCGTGATGGACGAGGACTCCTGCATGGTCGACGTGGCGCGTTTCTTTCTCGAATTTGTCCAGGACGAGTCGTGCGGCAAATGCGTGCCCTGCCGTGTCGGCACCAAGCGCATGCTCGAAATCCTCGAACGCATCTGCTCCGGCAAGGGCGTCCAGGGCGACATCGAGAAGCTCATCGCGCTCGGTGAACAGATCCGCGAAACCGCGCTGTGCGGCCTGGGCCAGACCGCGCCCAACCCGGTGCTCTCCACCATCCGTCATTTTCGCCACGAGTACGAGGCGCACATTCTCGACAAGCATTGCGAAGCCGGAGCCTGCGCCGGCCTGGTGCGTGCGCCCTGCCAGAGCGCCTGCCCGGCGTCGGTCGATATTCCGGGCTTCGTTTCGCTGGTCGGCGAAAAACGCTATGCCGAGGCCCTGCGCCTCCACCGGGAGCGCAACCCGTTCGCCTCGGTCTGCGCCCGCGTCTGCTTCCATACCTGCGAGGCAAAGTGCCGCCGCGCCTCGCTCGACGATTCGGTATCGATCCGCGCGGTCAAGCGGTTCATGGTCGACCAGGAGGTGACCATCCAGGTGCCTGAGGTGCGCGAATCGCCGGCCAACGCGGCCCGCAAGGTCGCGGTCATCGGCGCCGGCCCGGCCGGACTCTCCTGCGCCTACTTCCTGGCCCGGCTCGGCTACCGGCCGACCGTTTTCGAGGCCGAACCCCGACCGGGCGGCATGCTCGTCCAGACCATCCCGAGTTACCGGCTTCCCCGGGAAATCCTCGCCCGCGAAGTTCGTATGATCGAGCGGCTGGGCGTGGAAATCGTCACCGGCATGCGGCTGGGCCGCGACATTACCCTTGCCGGACTCAAATCGGGCGGCTACGAGGCGGTGTTCCTGGGCGTCGGCGCGCAGGAACCGGTGAAGCTCGGCATTCCGGGCGAGGATGCGGCAGGCGTCGTGGATGCGCTCGCCTTCCTGCGCCAGTACAACCTCCGCGGATCCGTACCGGTCGGTAAAGAGGTCGTCGTGGTCGGCGGCGGCAATGCGGCGATCGACGCCGCGCGCACCGCCATCCGTCTCGGTGCGAAAAGCGTCACGATCGTCTATCGCCGCACCCGTGAAGAGATGCCCGCCTATGCCGAGGAGATCGAGGAGGCGAAGGCCGAAGGGGTGAAGCTGAAGCTCCTCACCGCGCCCGTCGAGGTGGTCATCGGCAGCGATCGCACGGTCGGGCTCAAGTGCCGTTCCATGACCCTGGGTGCGTTCGATGCATCGGGCCGGCGCCGGCCGGAGGTCTCCCTGGAGACCGAATTCATCATGCCCTGCGACCAGATCATCGCCGCCATAGGCCAGCGCGTGGAGAGTCACGAGATCTTCGACACCACTCCGCTAGCTTTGACGGCCGGGAAAACCGTGGCGATCGACCGTGCCTCGGGCGTCACCTCGGTGGAGTGGATCTTTTCGGGAGGCGATGCCGTCACCGGGGCGGCCTCGGTGGTCGAGGCGATTGCCGCCGGTGAACTTGCCGCGATCGGGATCGACACCTACCTTGCCGGGGAGTCGCACGCCTTCTGGCGCACGAACAAGGAGGTCCAGACGAGCTTCGATCCGGACGCCGACCCCGTGCCCTTTGCGCGTGAAAAACCGCCGGTGATCGCCGTCGACCGGCGAAGGAACAACTTCGACGAGGTGGAGCAGGGGTGGACCGAGGGCGTCGCCCTCCGCCAGGCCAGGCGCTGCCTGCGCTGCGATTATGGGAAAACCGTCAGTACCGAAAGGAGTGCATAATGGTTACCTGTACGATAGATGCCGTTGCCGTGACCGTTCCGGACGGCACCATGGTTCTCGATGCCGCGAAGAAGGCGGGCATCGCCATTCCGACCCTCTGCTTCCTCGAAGGGTTCGAGCCGCTCGGCGCCTGCCGGGTCTGCATGGTGGAGGTCGAGGGCGCCAAGTCGCTCGCCGCCGCCTGCTCGCTTCCGGTCGGTGAAGGGATGAAGGTCCATACCAACACGAGGCGCGTGCGTGAAGCGCGGCGCACCGTGGTGGAGCTCCTGCTGTCGGAACACGACGGCAACTGCCAGACCTGCGAGCGCAACGAGGACTGCGAACTCCAGCGACTCTCGTACGAGCTCGGCATCCGCACCTTGCGTTACGAGGGCGAAAAAACCATGGCCTCGATCGACAGCTCGACGCCGGCGCTCGTGCGCGACAACTCGAAGTGCATCAAGTGCCGCCGGTGTGTCACCGTCTGTACGCAGGTGCAGGGCGTGGGCGCTCTTTTCCCGCAGAAGCGCGGATTCGCGACGGTCATCGGTCCGGCCTTTACGCTCGGACTCGCGGAGGTGAGCTGCGTCCAGTGCGGGCAGTGCGCGGCCGTGTGTCCGGTCGGCGCCATCGTCGAAAACAGCCATATCGAACGGGTATGGACGGCGCTCGAGGACACTTCGAAAACCGTGGTGGTCCAGACCGCTCCCGCGGTGCGTGCGGCGCTCGGCGAGTGCTTCGGCCTTCCGGCCGGGACGCTTGTCACCGGGAAGATGTACGCGGCGCTGCGCCGTCTCGGCTTCGACAATATCTTCGATACGAACTTTACCGCCGACCTCACCATCATCGAAGAGGGCATGGAACTCCTTGACCGGCTGAAAAGCGCGCTCAAGGAGGGGAAACAGGTGGCGCTTCCCCAGTTCACGAGCTGCTCGCCGGGCTGGATCAAGTACATGGAGACCTTTTATCCGGAATATCTGCCGAATCTTTCCACCTGCAAGTCGCCGCAGCAGATGTTCGGCGCCGTGGCGAAGACCTACTGGGCGGCGAAGGTCGGCAAGAAACCGGAAGACATCTACGTGGTCTCGGTCATGCCGTGCACGGCCAAGAAATTCGAGGCCGACCGGCCGGAGATGGATTCGAGCGGCGCCCGCGACGTGGACGCGGTCCTGACAACGCGCGAGCTCGCCCGCATGATCAAGCAGGCGGGCATCAATTTTACCGGGCTTCCCGATGAGGAGGTCGACCAGATTCTCGGCGTCTCCTCGGGTGCCGCTGATATCTTCGCCAACACCGGCGGCGTCATGGAGGCGGCGCTGCGCACCGCCTACGAGATCGTGACCGGCAGGGAGCTGCCGTTCGACGGCCTTCACGTGAACCAGCTCGCCGGGCTCACCGGGGTGAAGGAGATCTCGCTGACCATTACCGGCACCGTGCCGGAATGGTCGTTCCTCGAAGGCGCAACGGTCAACCTTGCCGTGGCGCACGGCCTCGGCAATGCGCGGTCCGTGGTCGAATCGATGAAGTCGGGGGCAAAATCGTACCACTTCGTCGAGGTGATGACCTGTCCCGGCGGTTGCATCGGCGGGGGAGGACAGCCGCGCCTCACGACAAACGAGAAGCGTACGGCGCGCATCGGTGCTATTTACAAAGAAGATAGGAGCAAGAAGCTGCGCAAATCGCACGAGAATCCGAAGATCAAGCAGATCTACGCCGAATTCCTCGACGTGCCGCTCGGCGAGAAGTCGCACCATCTCCTGCACACCACCTATGTTAAGAGGGAGAAGATATAGTCGCCCGCCCCTCTTCGGCAGCGAGCCGGGGGGGCGCACCATGCGCCGATGCCGGATAATTCCAATGGAGGGAGTTCAATGGAAAAGATACTTGTCGTCGACGACGACACGGACCTGGTCGATGCAACCGTAAACCTGCTTACCGCGAAGGGGTACGCCGCGACCGGGGCGCACAGCGGCGAAGAGGGGTTCGCAATGGCAAAGGCGGAGAGCCCCGACCTCATGCTCCTCGACGTCATGATGGCCACCGACGGCGAGGGGTTCGAGATCGCCCGCAGGCTCAAGGCCGACCCGGCCACGAAAACCATCCCGGTGATCATCGTCACCGGGATCCGCAGCGCCAAGGGACTGCCCTTCGGGTTCGAACCCGACGACGACTGGTTGCCGGTCAAGGCGGTGCTCGAAAAGCCGGTGAAGCCGGACGAACTGTTGAGGGCGGTGGAAGCGGCGTTGAAAAAACAGGAATAAAAGGGAGGTTACATTTTGAAGGGGAAGCCGCACGGCGGCTTCCCCTTCGACGGTCGCTCAGAGATCCTCTCCGACCGACTGGCCGTAGAGTTTTCGCATTCCGGTCTTCATCTGTTCCGCGGCCTGGTCAAGCCTGGACTTGGCCTCGGCTATAAGCTTGTTGAGCTCCTGGGTAGTCGCTTTTTCATGCTCGGGAAGGCTTTCCCGCACCTCCTTGACGATATCCTCGATCCGCTGCTTGGCCTCCCTGGTCATCTCCTGGATTTTTTCTCCGGCGATGTCGGCGGGGGTTTCCCCTTTTTTATTCCGTAACTTTGTTGCCGCAACGGCTACTCCGACCGCCCCGACGGCGGAACCGGCAATGATCGGCCACAGATGATTACGATGTTTCATACGATCCTCCTCGTTGGAATATGCGGAACCGCGGGCATTCACTGTCATAAAGAGCCGCAAATCGTGTGCCGGGAGAGAAGATGATGACAAGATCAGGTCGAATTTTTGTTACCGGTCGGGTGGGGGAACCCGCGAAGCGAGGTTCCCCCACCCGACCGGTAACTTGACTTTTTAAAAAACAACCCTGGCGGTAATCTAATTCTTCTTCAGCAAGAAATACTCCTTCATCGGTTCAAAATAAAACTCCTTCCACCCCTTTTCATACTCCTCGCCGGTACCCTCCGGCAGGCTTTTGTGGGTTAAGGTCAGCACCGTTCGCCCCTTTTCTTCGCGGAGGGCAATCTCCACGACCGAGTCGGCATCGTCATCCTCGAACTCGGTCGTCCGCCAGGACTGCACGATTTTTTCGTTTTTCACGAGCTCAAGAATTTTGCCCGTGATGTACCCGTCCCAGGCCATGAAGCTGCCGCCGACGCTGCCGTCGATCTTTGCCCGGCTTCCGGTGAAGGCCGCATGGGTTTTGCCGCTCAGGTAGGCCTCGTAAATTTTATCGGGAAGTGCATCCACCGTGGTACTGATCGAGAATTCGTCGGGCATCGCTTTCTCCTTTGAAGTGGTTATCAGGCGACCGTTACCAGTTTTTCCTTATATACTTCCTGCACCGCGGCGAGGAGCGCGACGCCTTCCTTGAACGGCTTCTGGAAGGTTTTGCGGCCGGTGATGAGTCCCATGCCGCCCGCCCGTTTATTGATCACCGCGGCCCGCACCGCTTCGGAAAGGTCGCTCCCGCCCGATGCTCCGCCGGAATTGATGAGGCCGACCCGGCCCATGTAGCAATTGACTACCTGGTAGCGGGTCTGGTCGATCGGATGGCCGTTGGTCAGTTTTTTGTAGACCGCGGGCAGCGTTTTGCCGAAGTTGAGCGCCGCGAAACCACCGTTGGTCTTCGGCTGTTTTTGCTTGACGATATCCGCCCCGATGGAGACCCCGAGGTGGTTTGCCTGGCCGGTCAGGTCCGCGGCGGTATGGTAATCCGCGCCGGCGGTCATGAACGCCTTGTTGCGGAGGTAGCACCAGAGCACGGTAAAGAGCCCGAGCGAGTGCGCCTCCTCGAACGCCCGCGCGACCTCCTCGATCTGCCGTCTCGACTCGGGCGATCCGAAGTACACGGTGGCGCCCACACCCACGGCACCGAGGTTGAACGCCTGGCGCACCGAACCGAAAAATCGCTCGTCGAAGGTGTTCGGGTAGCTCAGAAGCTCGTTGTGATTCAGCTTGGCAATGAAGGGGATCTTGTGGGCGTAAACGCGCGCCACCGCGCCCAGGACGCCGATGCTCGAGGCGACGGCGTTACACCCCCCTTCGAGGGCGAGTTCCGCGATTCCCTTCGGGTCGAAGTAGAGCGGATTCGGCGAAAAGGAGGCGCCGGCCGAGTGCTCGATCCCCTGGTCGACGGGAAGGATGGAGAGGTACCCGGTTCCGCCCAGGTTCCCGCTGTTGAACAGCAGCTGAAGGTTGCGCATCACGACCGGCGACCGGTCGGTCGAGGCCGTGATGCGCTCCACGAAATCGAATCCCGGCAGGTAGAGCAGCTCCTTGGGGACCATGGTGCAGACGTGTTCGAGAAGACTCGTCGCCTCATTTCCCAGAAGCTCGGAAATTGTATCTGAAGTCATGGACCCCTCCCCGCCGGCAGACCGGGCAACGGTACTGGCGGCTGCCCTTAAAAGTTAAGTGAAATTGCGGCATTCCCCGTAAAATAGGTAAACGGTTTTCCGCTCTCGAATGCATCCAGCACGACGTTAAATACCGGGAACAGGTCGAGCGTGATGTAACGGGAGCTGCCGATGGAGATCCCCGCTCCCGCCGAAGCCCCCCAGCGACCGATCCACGGTCCCTCTTCGCTGCCCACGGCCCCTCCGGTGACGAACCCGTTTTTCATCTCGGTGATATAGAGTCCGAAGCCGCCCTGCCCGAAGACGTTGATCGGGCTTTCACGGAAATCGGTGCGCACCCGCAAAGAGGGAATAGCCTCCCAGATCGTCTGGTTGAAATCGATATCCCGCGGAAACCACCGATTATACGCCCCTCGGATGCCCACGCCGAGGTTATCCATGACCCAGATGAAATCGTTGCTCGCCAGGGTAAATCCGGAATGCCAGTTGTTGAAATCGGCCCCCGTCGGCCATGATATTCCTCCATCGACTCCGACGGTGAGCTGCTGGGCCGACACCCCTCCGGCGAATGCAAGAAAAAACGCCGGAACGACTAATCGTAGTATTTTCATTTTGAAGTTCATACCTTCCTCCCGACATGAGTGTACTGAACGCTACGGCAAATTTGCGACCGGACAACCCGGCCCGTTCTTTATTGAAAATCTTTGTCACATACGAACTCCCGGCGGAGTGTTGTCGAAAACTCGGAAAGTTTCTCGATCGAGTCCTGGGACAGGGTTCGCACCGCCTCGCGAAGCGACATGCCTCCCGCTCCAACGGAGAGCTCCGGCGCGAGTTCCGCGAGGGGCAGGGCCACATAGGGATGGTTCAGAATATCCGGACCGACCATCGCGTTCCCAGGAACGCCCCCCGGGTCACCCCGGCAGGCGAGAAGATCGAGATCGATCGTGCGGGCGGCGAACTTGTCGCCGGTCCGCACTCGCCCGAGGTCGGCCTCGATCCTTGCCAGGACCTCGGTACGCAGGCGCCCTTCCGAGAGGGCGGTCTCGACCATGACCGCGCAGTTGTAAAACATGGGCTGCTCGGGCCGGTTCTCGGCCGGGCTCCGGTAGACGCTGGAAACGCTGCGAATCCGGGTATACTTTGCGAGCATCCCGATCGATTTGCGGACGTTTTCGGAAGGACGGATGTTGGATCCGATGCCGATGATCGCCTCCATCACTCCTCCTTCCTCCGCTCCCGCGTGATCTCGACCGCCACGCTTCGCGCAAAGCGGAGCGCCGACGGTTTTTCGACCGCGACCTGGACCCGCATGACCGACGCCTCGCCGAGGCAGAGCTCGGCCACCGCCTCGGCGAGCGCCTCGATGAGATAAAACTTCGAACTCTCGACGAGTGCGAGAATCTTCTTCTTTACCGCGCGGTAGTCGACCGAATCCTCGACCCGGTCGCTTCGCCCCGCCCTGGCCAGGTCCGCATGGAGCGAGACGCTCAGCAGGACGTCCTGCTTCTCGCGACGCTCCTCTTCGTTAAGTCCGATGATGCAGCGCGCGGCAAGGTCGCGGATGATCAGGCGGTCCATGCGCGGCCCCCTTCGAGATGCTGCCCGCCGTCGACATACAGCACCTGCCCGGTGATATAGCGGTTCTTGAGGAGAAAGACGACCGCCCGGGCGATATCGCGCGGATCGCCGTGTCGTTTGAGCGGCACCGTTTTGGTCTGCCGTTCGAGGTAATCGAGGTTTTCGCCCGGCGGGGGCAGGATCCACCCCGGCGCGACCGCATTTACCCGTGCATCGGGCGCGAATTCGAGCGCCATCATGCCGGTGAGGAGCGCGAGCGCGTGCTTGCTCATGATGTACCCCACATGCGACCAGTCGTAACCCGAAATGCGGCTATCGAGAATCGTGATGATATTCCCCTTCCGTTCCACCCGGAAAAACTCACGGCTCAGGATGAGCGGAACCCAGGCGTTGACCACCATATGGTCGGTCAGGTCCGCGAGCCCGAGATTCTCGATTGTCTGGGTAGTGAACGAGGCGGCGCTGTTGATGATCCCGTCGAGCTTTCCCGCAAGCTCCTTCGCCCGCCCGATGATCCGGGCCGCGTTCGACCCGTTGTCGAAGTCGGCCTGGAGCGGCCAGGCGCCGACACCGCGTTCCCGCAGTTCGCTGCAGAGCGCTTCGGCTTCCTGGCCAGAATTCCGGTAGTGCACGACCACGTTCGCGCCCTCGTCCGCCAGGGCCATCGCGATTTCCCGGCCGATTCGCCGCGCCGCCCCGGTGATGAGCATGGTCATGGATTTAAGGCTCCTGCCCGGAAGTTCGGGACGACTGTCGCTGCTCGCTATCTTTTCCATAACCCTGTTGATCTTTGCCGCAAGGATGAAATCGTTCCGCGACAGCCCCCCCGCCTTGTGCGTGGAGAGCCGGACGCGGATATTCTTATAGCTCAGGGAGAGGTCGGGATGATGGCCCTGCGCTTCGGCAAGGCGGGCGACCGCATTGGCAAATCCCATGACCTCGCTGAAATCGGCGAAGCTGAACTCCCCCTCGATCTCCTTCTCCTGCATCGACCATCCGGGAATTTCCCTGAGCAGGCTCTGCCGCTCGTCGGTCGGCAGGAGGCATTCGTTTTCCGGTCCGCACTGCATCGTCGCCAGAATCATGAGGTTCTCTCCCGTTTCAAATAATCGCCCCCTGGAGACTCGTGCGGGTAATCATTTCACCTTTCTGGATCAGCTTGCGTGCGAGGGAGACCTGATTCCACACGTTGCACATGAGCGCTCCCCGCACCCGCCCGTTACGCAGATAGTACACGACCCCGGTGTCATTTTCCTTCTGCCAATCGGCATAGGTTTCGAGTGAACTGTCGATTTCGCCGACCGCCTCATAGCCGAATTCGAAGAGGTCGGAGAAAAAGTAGGGCATGTAGGTGTAGGGCTCGTGCGCTCCGGCCATATTCCGGCCCGCCCATTTCCCCTGGTTGAAGGCGTTATCCCAGTGCTCCACCCGCATCGCCTGCCCGAGCGTCGGGTAGGGGAAGAGCGCATTGTCGCCGGCCGCATAGATGTCGGGCTGCGAGGTCTGGAGGTAGCCGTTGACCACGATGCCGTTCCCGGTCTCGATGCCCGAAGAACGGGCAAGTTTGATTTCGGGCATCGCGCCGATGCCCATGACCACGATATCCGACTGGATCCGTTTGCCGCTTTCGGTAATCGTCATGAACAGGTCGCCCCGCTTCGCGATCGCCGCGGGTTTTTCTTCGCAGATGATGCGTACCCCGTTATCCTCGTAGCGCTGCTGGATCGCGCGGCCGAGATAGTCGGGGAAGATGTGGTGGCAGAGCGTGGGTCCGGGGAACACCATGGTGACGTTCACCTTGTTTATCGTCAATGCCGCCGCGAGCTCGGAACCGATGAATCCGCCGCCGATCACCACCGCCGACTTCCCCGGCGACGCCTGGCTTCTTATCTTGAGGTAGTCGTCGAGGGAGCGGTAGTAGCACGTGCCTTCGAGTGCGGCTCCGGAGATGGCCAGAATTTTCGGCCGTGCGCCCGTAGCAAGGAGCAGCTTTTCGTAGCCGAAACACTGTCCTTTTTCGGTCGTGATTTTTTTCTGCCGCGGATCGATGGCATTGACCGCGACCCCGAGCATGAGGGTCACCCCGTTGTCATCGTAGAAATCCTGCGGATGGATGAAAATCTCGCCAAGTTTCTTCTTGCCGAACCACAGCTTTTTGCTCAGCGGCGGCCGATCGTAGGGAAGGTGCTTCTCGTTCCCGATAAGAAGGATGGTTCCGTTCGAATCCGATTCCCGGATGCCGGTAACGGCCGATGCACCCGCCAGACCTCCCCCGATGATGATATACGTAAAATTCCGTTCTTCCATTCTGGTAATCCCCTCTCGGCGCGTGGCCGCCTTTCAAGAATCGGACCTTTCGCTCCTGCCGCGGACCGGTGTCCGCCGTGTGAAAAGATCTAACAGTCCGCTTTCCTCAAATGAGCAAACCCTATACCACCATGACGATCCGGGCGGCGCAGCCGTTTCTGCGGATGATTTTTTAAAGTGGCGGGAGGATTCCGGGGAGGAAGTCGAAATAGGATGCGGGATTCCTATTTTAGAAATAATATTTCCGGCATTGCAAAAACGGATAACCTGTTAATTCAAGGGGCGTTATCAGGGAGCCGGGCCCGATAAGGTCCTGCGCGTGAGGCGGCACGCCGGTTGCAGTGCTTCCATGGTTTTCAGGAAAGCTCACTATAGTATATTCTCCATCATAAACCCATAGAGGAGACTACCCATGCCTTTCACCAGAACCCCTTCGCCCGGGGAGCCGCTAACTCTCGAAGAACTCAATAAGATCGACGCCTACTGGCGCGCGACGCTCTACCTGTGCGCCGGCATGATCTTCCTGCGCGACAACCCCCTGGTCCGCAAGCCGCTCGTCATCGAGCACATCAAGGAGCGGCTGCTCGGCCACTGGGGGTCCGATCCGGGGCAGTCGCTGGTGTGGGTTCACTGCAATCGGCTTATCAATAAGTACGACCTTTCCATGCTGTTCATCTCGGGTCCCGGCCACGGGGCGCCGGCCATGCTCGCCAACGCCTACCTCGAAGGCACCTATTCCGAGGTCTATCCCGACAAGAGCGAGGATGAGGCGGGCATGCGGAATTTTTTCCGCCAGTTTTCCTTTCCGGGTGGCATAGGCAGCCACTGCACGCCCGAAACGCCGGGCTCGATCCATGAGGGCGGCGAACTCGGGTACAGCCTGTCGCACGCGTTCGGCGCCG
>CAZYYB010000023.1:8669-34087 GCA_964651515.1 uncultured Fibrobacteraceae bacterium | reverse complement strand
GGCTGGGCGATATTGTGCCTGCGGATGCGCGATTGCTGGATGGCGACCCGGTGGAGGTCGATCAGTCCGCACTGACTGGAGAATCCTTACCCGCCGAGCGTAAACCCGGAGAGGCGGTCTTTTCGGGTTCGATCATTCGCCAGGGCGAAATCGGGGCCATGATCTATGCAACAGGTGCGAATACTTATTTCGGCAAGACGGCGCAACTGGTGCAGGAAGCGCACTCGGTCAGCCACTTTCAAAAAGCGGTTCTGAAGATCGGTAATTACCTGATCATGCTCGCGGTGGCCCTGGTGACGATTATCATTGTCGTTGCCGTTATCCGCGGTGACCCGTTCCTTACGACCTTGCAGTTCGCGCTTGTTCTGACCGTGGCCGCGATTCCGGTGGCAATGCCGACGGTATTATCGGTCACCATGGCGGTCGGCGCCCGACTGCTCGCAAAAAAAGAGGCGATTGTGAGCCGGCTCGTGGCAATCGAGGAATTAGCCGGCGTGGATATTCTCTGCGCTGACAAGACCGGCACTCTCACGCAGAACAAACTGACGCTGGGCGATCCGTTCAGCCTGGATAATGTCTCTGCCGATCAGGTGATACTCTATGCGGCGCTGGCCTCACGTGCTGAAAATAACGACACTATCGACCTGGCGGTTCTCGGCGGAATAAAAGACGAGGGTTCATTAAAGGCTTACGAGGTAGTTCATTTCCAGCCTTTTGACGCGGTGCATAAACGAACGGAGGCGACGGTCAAGGGAGCGGATGGAAAGGAGTTCAAGACGACAAAGGGTGCGCCCCAGGTGATTCTGGAATTGTCGGCCAACGCCTCCCAGGTGATGCCCGCCGTCGAAAATGCCGTCAATGAATTCGCGACGCGCGGTTTTCGTTCTCTCGGCGTAGCAAGGACCGAGGGAGAGGGAAAGTGGCAGTTTATCGGGGTTTTGCCCCTGTTCGATCCGCCCCGCGAAGATGCCATGTCAACTATTGCGACCGCACACGGAATGGGCGTAAAGGTCAAGATGGTGACGGGCGATGCATTGGCTATTGCCAGGGAAACGGCAAAAAAGTTAGGCATGGGCGCGAACATTCTCGATGCCTCCGGCCTGGGAGACGTCAAAAAGCAAGAAAGCGCTGCAATGGCCGAATCGATCGAACAGGCCGACGGTTTCGCGCAGGTGTATCCCGAGCACAAGTTCCACATTGTGGACGTCCTGCAAAAACGCGGACACATTGTCGGCATGACGGGTGACGGGGTGAACGATGCTCCCGCCCTGAAGAAAGCCGATTGCGGCATCGCCGTTTCCGGCGCGACCGATGCAGCGCGGGCGGCGGCATCCATCGTGCTTATGAAACCGGGCCTATCGGTGATTATTGATGCAATCAAGGAGAGCCGGAAGATTTTCCAGCGGATGAACAGCTATGCCATCTACCGTATCGCCGAGACGCTGCGCGTGCTGCTTTTCATGACGCTGGCGATCCTGGTATTTAACTTCTATCCATTAACCGCGGTGATGATCGTGATGCTGGCTTTGCTCAATGACGGAGCCATCCTGTCCATTGCCTATGACAACGTCCACTACAATAACCAGCCCGAATCCTGGAACATGCGTATGGTGCTGGGGATCGCCACAGTGATGGGCGTTATCGGTCCGATAGCGGCGTTTGGTCTCTTCTTCCTTGGTGACCGCGTATTTCATCTCGACCACAAGCATCTCCAGCCTATGATGTATCTGATGCTGTCCGTGGCGGGACACCTGACCATCTTCCTCACCAGAACGCGCGGCCCTTTCTGGTCTATCCGCCCCGCCCGGATTTTATGGATGGCGGTGCTCGGTACACAAATCATAGCAACGTTTATTGCAGTCTACGGATTCCTCATGACGCCCCTCGGCTGGGGTTGGGCCGGATTCGTATGGGGATATGCGATACTATGGGCGCTCGTGAGTGACCGCGTGAAACTGCTGGCGTATCGGATTTTCGATCCGGTAAAATCAGTATAAGATCCGGCCCCGCTGCCGAACTCTTGCCTCTCCATCGTTAGCGCAATATCACATGGCACACGGCCCGATCGGGATGCTTTTCGAAGTAATCCTGGTGATACTCCTCGGCGGGGTAGAATTTTCCGGCAGCGGTTATCTCCGTTACGATCTTTGAGCTGAACGCATGAGACTTTTCAACGCTGTCCCGTGAGGCCAGGGCGGCTTCCCGCTGCTGCTCGGAATTATAAAAGATGGCCGAGCGGTATTGGCTGCCGATATCCGGGCCTTGCTGGTCGGGCGTGGTCGGGTCGTGCATGGTCCAGAAGAGGTCGACCAAATGCCGGTAGGAGATTATTTTCGGATCGAAGACGATCTCGACGGCTTCCGCATGCCCGGTAGTATTGGTACACACCATGGGGTACGTGGGGTTTGGAACCCTTCCGCCCGTGTAGCCTACCGTCGTTTTTATGATTCCCTTGAGGTGCTTGAACGAGTATTGAACGCCCCAGAAGCAACCCGCAGCGAAGATCGCGGTTTCATATTGGCTTGACTGAGGTGGAACTAATGCGGGCTCAAAGAACGCTTTGTATTGGCCATACCCGGCTTTATCCAGGTCTTCGACCGGAATGAACTTGAGCGCTGCGGAGTTAATGCAGTAGCGCATGCCGGTCGGGGCTGGTCCGTCGTTGAACAGATGGCCAAGATGCGCCCCGCTTTTAGCGCTCTTTACCTCGGTCCGCTCCATGCCGAGGCTCGGGTCGATTTTTTTCACGACGTTGCCGGTATCCATGGGCTTGGTGAAGCTCGGCCATCCGGTCCCGGATTCGAACTTATCGAGGGAGCTGAAAAGAGGTACTCCGCTCACGATATCGACGTAAATGCCTGCCCGGTGATTGTTCCAATACTCATTATGGAAGGCCGGTTCGGTGCCACATTGCTGGGTTACGTAGTATTGCATCGGGGTGAGATTTTTGGTACTATCTTTCATTGCACCCTCGCTCGGCAAAAGGAAGCACAAACCGAGACACACCGCCATTAGGCTACCGCTCCCCACTCTACCCATAGTGCACCTCACTCCCTAGGTGTCCCCTGCCTTTTGGTTTCCCCCTCGGTGAGGGGAGAACCTCCTACCTGAATACGGTTATGGGTTGGCTGTTATGAAGAAAAAAAATGACCCGTTTGAAGTGGCTCCCGTTCGGCGCAGGGATCGGGGCTGAGCAGCCTGCGGGCCGCACCGAGTTACCGGAGGGTGGGAAACCGGGGCATTTGATTGCAACACTCCGCCTCCCCGCCGTCCTTACAGAACATATCTCGGCGGCACGTTCACGTGTTTGGGCACGATGATGATGCCGTCACGGATAACGATCCCGTCACGTTCGCCGTTTTCGATGGAGTCCTTGTTGATCAGCACGGCACCGTCGCCGATGCAGACATCCTTATCGATAATCGCATTCCGGATGTGGCAATTTGTTCCCACGCCGATGTGCGGGTTCGGCCGGTTTTTTGCTTCGTAGGAATCGGCCCCCATAAAAATCACTCGTGACAGATGGGAGCCGTCGCGGATAATGGAGCGGACCCCGATTACCGAATCGGAAATCTTCGCGTTCTCGATCATGCAGCCTTCGCAGATAATGGAGGCATTGATGTCGGATCCGGTGATTTTAGCGGCGGGAAGGAACCGAACGTTGGTGAAAATGGGATTACGCTGGTCGTAAAAGTCGAAGGGCGGCACCGGCCGGGTCATTGCCATGTGTGCTTCGAAAAATGCCTTGATGGTCCCAATGTCCTCCCAGTAGCCGGTAAAGGGATAGGCGAAAACCTTGTATTTGGTCAGGCAGGCCGGGATGATCTGCTTGCCGAAATCATCGTAATCGAACTGCTTCAGGACGTCGAACAGGACCTTCTTATTAAAAAGGTAGATGCCCATGGACCCCACATGAGTCCGCTCATCGCCCTGGTCCGACATTTTTTTGCGCAACTCCTCCGGGATCTCATAATCATTAATGGTTGCTTCGTCGGCGGGCTTTTCAACGAAATCAACGACCCGGTAGTCGGGGTTCATTTTCAGGACCCCGAGCTCCGGCACACTCGATCGCGGCACGGGCATGACGCTCAAGGTAATGTCGGCATTGGTCGATTTGTGAAAGTGGATGAATTTCGTGAAGTCCATGCGATAGAGGTGATCGCCGGAGAGCAGCATCACGGTGTCGCCGACCTGGCTGAAATTGACGAGGTTCTTGCGCACCGCATCCGCGGTTCCCTGGTACCACCCCTTGTTCTCGATGGTCTGGGAGGCAGCCAGCACGGAGACGAAGCCGCCGGAAAACTGATCGAGGCGGTACGACTGGAAGATGTGACGGTGGAGAGATTCGGAGGCAAACTGGGTGAGCACCCATATGGTGCGGATATTGTGATGCAGGCAATTGCTGATGGGAATGTCGATGAGCCGGAATTTTCCGCCAAGCGGTACCGCCGGTTTCGCACGTGACTGGGTGAGGGGGTGCAGGCGGCTTCCCTGGCCGCCGGCAAGGATGATCGAGGTTACCTTGTTGTCCATAAAAGCGTTCCTTATAGGTGGCCGATGAGGTTTCTGTCTTTTCGAACTTTTGAGGGAAAAGATAGGTATTTCCAAAGACCCCGATCAAGAATAAAATTTCCGGGGAGGCACGGCGAGCCGAGCATGCAGTCGAGGCGGCCATAACTTAAGAATGTGCCTGCGCGGGGCAGGGGAGAAAGAACCAGAACACGCTGCCTGTTTTCTCATCGTTTTCGAGACCGATTTCTCCTCCGTGAGCCTCCACCGCGATCCTGCAGAAGGCCAGACCCAGACCGGTTGAATACATCATCCGTTCTTTGTTGACGGCGGCTTGTCCAAACCGCTCGAGAATATTTTTATAATATTCTTCGGGCTCTTTGGAGCCGGCATCGGTTACCCTGACGCGCAGGCCGTCGGGCTCTCCGGCGACCGCTATCCTGATGCTGTCATTGCTCGTGGTATACTTGACGGCATTACTCAGGAGGTTGAGCATGACATTCCGTGTCAGGTCGTGGTCGAAGGAGGGGGGCATCGGTTGCGATGAACATGAGACGATGATTCGGCATTGTGCTTTCAGCGATCCGAGAAGTTCGATCGCCTCCAAAACAATGTCCTTCAAAATATCGTGGTTAAGGCTGATTTCGATGGTGCCCTGGCCAAACCGGTTGACCATCAACATGGAGCTGATCATTTCAATCATGGAGCGGGCCGCGAACATTGCATGGTCCATGTACTCTAACTGCCCGGACTCTAAACTATTCTCGGCCTTGATCTTCAAGAGCTCCAGGTTACCGCTGATTCCCATGAGGGGACTACGAAGATCATGAACGATCATATTAGTGAGCTTTTCCTGGACCTTCTCGAATCGCTTCTGCTCGTTGAAATTTTCCTGCACCCGATTAAACAGGTTTTTCGCATACAGGGCGTTCCGCACCTTGAGCAGCAGGTAATCGATGTCAAGCGGCTTTGAGATAAAATCCGTGGCTCCCGCCTCAATTCCCTTCATTCGGTCGGCCCGTGATTCGAGCGCGGTGACGAGCAGCACCGGAATCGGCGCGGTCTCGGCATTGGCCTTGAGGCGACGGCATGCTTCGAACCCGTCCATTACCGGCATCATGACATCGAGCAGGATGGCATCCGGAGCCTCACTCGAGGCCTTCATAAGGGCCTCGGCGCCGTTATGGGCGATCGTAACCTGGTAATTTTTCGGGATGAGCACCGATTCCAGCAGTCGCAGGTTGCGTTCTTCATCATCAACGATCAGAATAACCGCTTTTTTTTCCATATTCTCTCCATTGGTCTCGAATTGCACGCATTAGAGGAACACCGACTCCGGAAGATATTTTTTAATCTTTGATAAAAGCGTTTTGATGTTGACCGGTTTCATCATATAGCCATCGCCCCCCGCCTCGAAAACCAGTTTCTTTTCATTGGGCATTGCAAACGAGGCGAGCGCGATGATTGGTATCGGGCTGGTTTCGGGATCGCTTTTGATGATTTTTATTGCCTCGATGCCGTTGAGAATCGGCAGCATGATATCCATCAGAATCAGGTCGGGCTTATACAGCCTCGCATAATCGACCCCCTGCCTTCCGTCAACAGCCTCTATCGTCCCGAAGCCCTTAACCTGGAGAAAATCATGAAACAACGTCATGTTTTTACGGTCATCCTCAACGATAAGTATTGTTTTACCCAAAAGCGGCGCTCCTTTAAGCGATTAAGATTCAGAAAGGTGAAAGAGCATCAAGAGTTGCATGAGCTACCGCTACCGTGCGCTCGGCTTGCACTGCCTGCCCCACCGGAAGGATGAATCGGATGGTACACCCCTTACCCCTGCCTTCGCTTTCCAGATTGATCGTTCCGCCATGGAGTTCAACGAATCGTTTTGTAAGCGAAAGGCCGAGCCCGGAACCCGGTGTTTTGCCGGTCAGGCCGCTTTGAACTTGATAAAACTCCTGAAAGAGTTTGACCTGGTCATCGGGGCTGATTCCTATTCCGGTATCTTTGACCATGACTTCAACTGCGGAAACTGCGGATGGTGAAGGTTCCGCATCGTCGCCGGCGGGACTCCTGCAGGCGGTAATCCCGATTGCCCCTCCGTCCGGGGTAAACTTCGCGGCGTTTGAGAGCAGGTTATACATTATCTGCTTGAGTTTTCGCTCATCGGCAATAAGTTCGGTCTCGGTAAGATCGTCGGCAACCGACACCGAAAGCGAAATGCCGTGTTTCAGGCACTTCTCCTTAATCATGACCGTGCTGTTTTCCAGGAGCGTTTTAAGGTGGATCTGCGACAGGTCCAGGGTCATTTTCCCGGATTCCACCTTTGACAGGTCGAGAATGTCGTTTATAAGATTGGCGAGGTGTTCCCCGCTCTCCGAGATGTCCTTAACATAGGCAATCTGCTTCGGGTTCAGCGGACCGAAATACTGCTCCTGAAGCACCTGGGCAAATCCTATAACGGCATTAAGGGGGGTGCGTAACTCATGCGACATGCTTGCGAGGAAGTCGCTTTTCGCCTTGCTGGCGACCTCGGCCTGTTCCTTGGCCCGCATGAGTTCCACACGGTTATGTTCATATACCAGAAGCAATTCCGTATTGAAAATTGCGCCGGTATAAATGCCGTTAACAACGACGAGGATGCCGTCGGTGTTGATGTTGTCGGAAAGTTGAAGAAGTATCTGGTCGATCTCGTCTTCCATGCGGACTACAAGGCAGGGAGAAATGAACTCATCGAGCCGGTGACGTTTCATAAGTTCGTGGCCGAACCTGCTGTAGGCATATTTCTTCATTTCGATTTCGCGTATCACGCCGATCGGTTCATTGTTTGGATTAACCACGGGAAGGAAACGGATGTCGGGGTTAAGGCGAAACAATTCGAACACCTGATCCATGCTCGAACCCTGGACAACCGGAGGTATTGCACGGACATGAGAAAAAATGGGACTCTCTGTTTGGCTCATCTGTGCCCTCGGGATAATGGGGAACCGTGATTTTATAAGGTTTCGCGATCATAACCATTATAACCCGGATTTCCCGGATTGTCGATAATTGCTCCTCGAAATAATCAATTTCTAACGGTACGCTAACAATCGGCCGACGATCCTTCACCACGAATGGCTTGCCCGCCCCTCCCGGGCCCGGCATTTTCCTTTCTGCAAAATGGCGGGGCAGTACGCCGACAGCCCTGACTTTTTCCTGGGAAGCAATAACGGGAAAATTGGCCGCCCGCGGATTAGGCGACATGGCCTTCTATAACTGCGAACACATTCTTGCAATGGACGGTATCGCGGTCATTGTTCCTTTAAAAGAATGTTTCGAGAAAGTGGAGCCCCGCCGAATGTGCCGCTGCAATATAAACATGATATCCAGAATGCCCTCCGGCTCTCTGCAAACTTCAGGTTTAAATTCGGGAAAACGAGGATGGATAGCCTGGATACCAAGGCACACGATGACATCAAACGAATCGTGAACCTTTTGAGCAGGCCCGAATACCGGAAACGCGGTGTTATTCTTCTCGGATTTGCCGACAGTCTGGGTTCCGAACTCGCAAACATCAAGGTTTCCCGGGAGCGGGCGCTGGTCATAGCCGAGATGCTGAAAAAATGGGGTATCTATCCCCGCAAGGTGGCGGGATACGGTGCTTCGGTGCCGCTTCGTTCAAATGATACCGACGAAGGCCGCGAAAAAAACCGTCGCGGCGAGGTATGGCTCAGCCAGCTATGATTCCTGATCAACCGGTATTACCGGCAACAGGGCAGCCCATGGCACGTCAAAGACCCTTTGCCGCCGGATCGGCATCCGGCACGGCGAATACTGCAGGCTGATGGTAGCCTCCTGCCAACGGCGTATTGCCGGTCTAAATACCTTGCACGGCGGATAAAGCTCTTTGAAGACTTTCTGAATATGCTGCGGCAGCGTGAATATAGCCCTCTCCGGAGCCCGAAAACCAGGGAATTCAGTAGCTGCCCCGCTTAT
Organism: uncultured Fibrobacteraceae bacterium; assembly: GCA_964651515.1. Classification (GTDB taxonomy): domain Bacteria; phylum Fibrobacterota; class Chitinivibrionia; order Chitinivibrionales; family Chitinispirillaceae; genus BOG-1184. The sequence goes on along the minus strand of CAZYYB010000023.1, from coordinate 25,600 downwards.
CGCTTCCGTCGAGCGGAATGCTGGTCCCGGCAAACAGCCGCGATGCGATACGGGAGTTCATCCTCGTTTCGATTTCGGCCTTGTCCATGTTGGATGTGTAAATGGTCGGACAGCTGTTGGAGTAGCGGGTATCGATGATCCGGTACCAGGATTGCAGAACGAAGTCGCTCGCCTTTTCGACCCCGATGTCATCGATCACCAGAAGCTTGTTGGTGGTATACCGCTGAATCACGGATTCGCTGGACATTTCTTCCTCCGAGAGCGTCGCCTTCCGGATTTCGGCGATAAGCTGGGGACCGCTGACGAATGCCGCCGAGGAGGTCAGCAGGTCGAGCATGTACTTCCTCATTGCGGCAACGGCCAGATGCGTCTTGCCGGTGCCGCAGGGTCCAAACAGCATGATGGAGCTCTTTTTCTGAAAAGGCATGCCGCTCGTTAAAAAGGCGATTGCCCGCCGCTGGCACGGGGTCTCGGGGACAAACGTATCGAAAGAGCAGTGGATATAATTATTCAGCACGCCGCCGCCGGCCATATAGAACTCCACCCGCGATTCGAACTCCTCCCGTCTCCTCTTTTTCCCCGCATCCAGGAGGCAGTTCCTCGAACAGACGGAATCCAGCCAGAGCGATTCGGGGTTGAACAGGATGTCTTTTCCATCCCACTCCAGGTCAGGAAAAGTGAACTCTTTGCGGCAGAAGGCGCAGCTCTTCCGACCTTTATGATCCAGGGCAAAAATTTGAGTATTCATGACTGGTTCCGGCCTCCGTTTGTTTTAATGGCGAAGCATGGTCAGAAATTTAAGATGCGCTGTCGTCGAGGGTCAAGTTTGCACGGCAGAGCCGTGCAACAACCGGCGGGTTTGAGGAGTCAAAAAGGGGGACCGATAATCTCCGGCCGCATTTAAAGGGCCATGAGGTACGAGAATTGCGTATTTTTCTTAAGATCGTTTCGCGCCGTCATCTTTTCCACCTTGTTGAGGCACCCTCGATGAAAATGCGCTCCGGCCTCGCCGTCGCTCTGGGCATCCTTGTTTTACTATCTGCGGCGAGCGGTCAGTACTTCGGACGCAACAAGGTTCGATACAAGAGTTTCAACTTCAAGGTCCTGTATACCAAACACTTCAACGTTTACTATTACGGCGATATCAAGGAACGGGCCAACACCGCGGCCCAGATGCTCGAACGCTGGCATACCCGTTACCAGAAGATCTTCCACTTCCCCCTGCATAACCAACCGGTCATCCTCTATGAGAGCCCGGCGGATTTCGAGCAGACCAACGTCATCGACGGCATCATTCCCCAGGAGGTCGGGGGCGTCACCGAGCCGCTCGGCAAGCGGATCATCGTGGCCTTGACAGGAGTCAACGCCGACGACAATCATGTGCTCGGTCACGAACTGGTCCACGCCTTCCAGTTCGCCGCGCTCAGCCAGCACAAGGAGCTTTCGCTCCAGTCGCTGTCGGTTCCCACCTGGTTCGTCGAAGGGATGGCCGAATACCTCTCCATAGGGGGCGAGGACGCCTTCACCACCATGTGGATGCGCGACGCAACGCTCTACGGCCGCGCCCCGACGATCGCCAAAGCCGGCGACGACTACCTCTATTTCCCCTACCGTTACGGCCACTCCATCTGGGCGTATATCGACGGGACGCACGGCGACTCTTCGCTCGCCCCCCTCTACGAAGCGGTGCTGAAGCTCGGCTGGGCCAAGGGTTTCCAATCGGCGCTTCACGTCAAATTCGACTCGCTGTCAAAGGGGTGGCCGGCGGCCCTGCGCAACGCCTACCCCTCGAAGGGGTTGACATCGGATACCGGATCGAAAGTCGGCAAGGTCCTCATCACCGGCCAGGGGGGGTACAATCTTTCGCCCTCCTTAAGCCCGGACGGCCGGTACCTCGTCTACCTCTCGACGCGGGACATGTTCAGTTTCGAGCTCTACCTCGCCGACGGCGCAACGGGCAAAATCCTGAAAAAGCTCACCTCGTCGACCAGGGACCAGCGTTTTGAGGAGATCAGCTACATCAATTCCGCCGGCGCCTGGTCGCCCGACGGAAAAGTGTTCGCCATCGCGGTCTACGATAAAGGCAAGAATGCGATCGCCTTTTTCTCTATGGATACCAGAAAAATGGACCGGATGGTGTCGGTCAGCAACGTCGACGCGATCTACCAGCTCTCCTGGTCGCCCGACGGCCGGTCGCTCGCCTTTTTCGGCACAAAGGACGGGTACGGTGCACTCTACCGTTGCGGCATCGGGGACGAATCGGCCGAGCCTCTTACCGAAAGGGGATACAGCAGCATCGAACCCGCCTGGTCGCCCGACGGCAGTACCATCGCCTTCGTGACCGACCGCGGACCGGGGACGAATCTCGACTCGCTCACCTTCCGCCCGCTGCAGCTCGGTTTCCTCAATGTAGCGACGAAAACGATAACCACGGCGGCGGTCGGCGATAAGGCGCTGCATACCTCGCCGCAGTTCTCGCCCGACGGGAAGAGCCTCTATTTCATCGCCGACCCGGACGGCATCGCCAATGTGTACCGCTACGAGCTCGCAACGCGCAATTTTTTCAAGGTAACGAACGTGGCGACCGGCGTGGCAGGGCTCACCGCCGTTTCACCCGCGCTGTCGATCGCGAAAAACTCCGGAAAAATTGTCTTCAATGTCTTTGAGCGGGGAGCCTACTCCCTCTACATCCTTCCGGACTCCATGGCCCGCGGCATCCCCTGCGTCCAGGATACCTCCCTCTTTACCAAAAACGCCGGTCTGCCGCCGTGCGCCGGCGGAAAAATCGTGACGGCATATCTCAAGGATCACACCTCCGGATTCCCGGATACGCTCTCGTTCATCGCCAAACCCTACCATCCGAAGCTCACCAGCGTGACCGAGGGCCAGGCTTACGGCGGCGGCGGCTATGCCGCCGGGTACGGTATAGGGGTCGCGGCCGGCGGCTACATGCTGTTCAGCGATGAACTTAACGATCACGAGCTCATGATCGCACTCCAGATCGACGGCGATGTGCAGGATTTCGGCGGCCAGATCGAATATTTCAACCAGGCCAACCGGATCAACTGGGGCATCTCGATAAGTCATGTGCCGCAATACTACGAAGGAATCGCCGCGGGAACCGGATTCCTGCCGACGGTGGACACCACCCGCGGGCAATTCGACACGGTCGCCATGCCGGTCAACATCGATACGATCGTAACCACCCGGCTCTATCTCGACAATATCAGCCTGTTCGCCCAGTATCCGCTGAGCACCAACCGGCGCATCGAGGCCTCCACCGGCTTTACCCGCTACACCTTTTCCGAAAGCGAGGAGATCGACTATTCGGATACACAGGGCAACCTTCTCGCCTCCCCGAGCTACGGCCTTCCGGCTCCCCCGCCCCTCAACCTCTTCGACATCAGTCTCGGCTATGTCGGCGATTACTCCTACTATGGATTTACCGGACCGATAAGCGGGAAGCGCTACGACTTCGAACTCTCCCCGACCACCGGAACCCTGACTTTTGCCTCGGTGTATGCCGACTACCGCTACTACTGGTTCCTGCGCCCCGTTACCCTTGCTTTCCGGGCGCTGCATGTCGGGTACTACGGCAGCGGGGCGGAATCCGATCCCTTCAATATCATGTACCTCGGCGATCCGACGCTCATCCGCGGTTACTGGCTCGGCCCGTCGAGCGGATCGGACAGCGCCCAGAATGCCTACTACAACCGACTCATCGGATCGAGAATAGCGGTCGCGAATTGCGAGGCCCGCTTTCCGCTCCTCGGCACGAAGCAGTTCGGTCTTTTCGACTTCAGGTATCTGCCGACCGATTTCGTGGCGTTTTTCGACGGGGGACTCGCCTGGACCGCCGAGAGCGCCCCGGTTTTGCAATGGTCAAGAACCTCCACGGCTCGTATTCCGCTCTTCAGCACCGGCGTCGGACTTCGCTTCAACCTCTTCGGAGCGTTGATCGCCGAGGTCGACTATGCCTACCCGTTCCAGCAGGCCGGGAACCAGGGTATGTTCAGCTTTAACCTCTCCCCGGGATGGTAGAAAACAGGCTTCAGGCTGGAGATCGTCGAAGCGTTCTACGCCTCCCCGATTCCCATCATCGTCTATGTCGCCCCTGCGGGAGCCAGCGCGGCGAGCGCCGGATGCTTCATCACCATGGCCGCCGACGTCGCGGCCATGGCGCCCGGCACGAGTATCGGCGCCGCCCATCCGGTGACGATGGAAAGTAACGGGGGCGAAAACGAGGACGGCACGGTGATGAAGGAGAAGCTCGAGAATTTCGCCTCAAGCTTCATCGAATCGATCGCCGCGCAGCCGGTCGCGCTCCAGCTTCGCTACCTGCAGACCATGCGCGAGATTTCGGCCGAGCACAGTACTATCGCTTTCCTGCCGCTCCCCATCGATCTGCTTTCGATCTTCGCCAAAAAAGAGGGAGGGAGCGGCAAGTGAAGCGGTGCATCCGGCAGGCATGCTATTTGCAGCTGCTTACCAGCGAATAAATGTGCACCTGCGCGTCAGCCATGGAGGGCCTCCGTGCGAGGCAGCGCATTGAGGGGTTCGCTTCTTGCAGAGGCGAACCCCGCTTTTTTTGAGAACACCCTGTCAGGGAAATACTTTTTCCGGACGCCGCTCGCGGTTCTGCCATGCGAGCATCCACCCCGGATATTCGTTCGGCAGCGCACTTACCTCATCGAGGCGGGCAATGTCATCCGCGGAAAGCACGACATCGGTGGCGGCGAGGTTATCGGTCAGCTGCTCCACCGTCTTTGCGCCGATTATTATGCTGGTAACAAAGGGGCGGGTGAGCATCCAGGCAAGCGCAACCCTGGCTACCGAAAAACCCATCCGACCGGCAATCTCATGCATGACGCCAAGCACCGCTTTAGCACGCACCTGGTCGACGGGTGGAAAATCGAAGGAGGTGCGCCGTGCATTTTCGGGTCCCGGATTTTCCAGGTCGAATTTGCCGGAAAGCAGACCGCCCGCAAGCGGGCTCCACGGCATGATGGCGAGCCCCTCTTCCTGCGCAAGCGGAACGATTTCGCGTTCGATATCGCGTCCGGCGATGGAGTAATACATCTGCGCACTCACAAACCGCGGCATGCAGCGGTGATCGGCATGGGCCAGCGCCTTCATGGCATACCAGGCCGGAAGGTTGCAGAACCCCACGTACCGGACCTTTCCCGCATGCACGACCGCGTCGAGAGCGCGCAGCGTCTCATCCAGCGGGGTATCGTAATCCACCCCATGGATTTGATAGAGATCGATGTAATCGGTTTTCAGCCGCTGCAGGCTCGCATCGACGGCGCTCAGGATATGGCCGCGCGACAGCCCGATCTCATTGGGGCCCTCCCCGGTTCTGCCGCGGACCTTGGTAGCGAGGACAATCTTGTCCCGGGGAACGCTGAGCGCCGAAAGCGCGGCACCGAGAAGCCGCTCCGAGTCGCCTTCAGAATAGACATCGGCGGTATCGATGAAGTTCACGCCGGCATCGAGCGCCATGCCGATCAGTTTTTCCACCTCGGGCCCGGTAAGCCCTCCGATGGGTTTCCACATCCCCTTGCTTCCCCCGAACGTCATGCACCCGAGGCAGAGCTCGGAAACATAGAGGCCGGTTTTCCCGAACAGGCGATAACGCATAGGAACTCCTTTTTGAAAAGAGTGGATTACGGCAAACGCAGGGCAGTGCTTTTATGAAATATTCTTTATCAATGACTCGGGGTAAGGGGCAGTATCTCCCGGAAAAACAGTTGCAGGTACTCCCCTGCGCGCGTCGCCGCCGAAGCAGTATCCAATGGCCGCGATTTTGCCGGTATCGACGGCGTCCAGGGCAAGCAGGGTCTTGAGGGCGAGCCGGGCCCGCTCCCGCATGAGCGGGGTTCCGCGTACCTCGGAAGCCATCTTCGCCGCCATGGCCTGGTTCGCGGCTGTATCCCCGTTCCCGTACATATCGGGGGCAAAGGCGATATACCCCATCTGAGCCAGCCGTTTCGCCTGCGTCCGGGCAAAATCATTGAGCCCCCACCACTCATGAAAGACAAGGATGCCGGGTCGCTTTCCCTTAATCGACTCGTCCCACGCCAGATATGTGCCGTTCAGCACATAGGGCACCTCCCTGGTCATAATTGCTCCCCACAAGTTCGCACATCCGATAATAAGCACCATCATCCATTTCATAATGGTCCCCCGGCAGGGCGACAGGGCCTCTTCCGCCGAACACCGTTCATGACATGGAAGACTGTGTCTGGCGGCGCGGCTTGGCCTGATAGGAGGCCGCGGACTTCGAACCATACGATTCTGCAGACCTCGACGAATCCTTTTTAATGAGCTCGCTCTCCGCTTGAAGCCAGTCGTCGAGATCGTGTCCCGGCTTGTCGCCGCGCGCATGATAAAGTTCGAATGCCCTTTTCGCGATTTGTTCATGGGAGACCGTTGCAGATGCCATAGACAGCTCCTTCCCTGATAAAGAGGATTTGCAGACCCGACAAGGCGTTAAAGATGAGCAAGAGACATGCCATGCGGGCGGGCATGAAACTGAAACGGGGAAGGACGGCGACGGCGACAGTGGCCTTCGGGTCAAGCCTTTTCAGTTTTGCGAAAAAACCTTCCGGAATTGAGAACTTTGAGGGAAAGGCCGACGTCAAAGCCCCCTCGCCGCTTCGATTTTCAGGGGTACAATTATTGCTAAATTACGATTCATTTATCCGGCATTACATCGAATAGACAGGGGAGGGGGATTCATTCATCACAAGGGAGAGCGCCATGGAGAGCACGTTTGCAGAGATCATTGCCTGTGAGATAGGCAAGTGCGCATTCAATGTCGAGGGCAAGTGCCACACGCTGGCCATCAACGTCGGCGACAAAGAGCCCCGATGCGATACCTTCCTGTCCGCAATAAAAAAAGGTGGGAAACCCGATCTCACGGCCTGCGTCGGCGCATGCACAATAGCTCGATGCAGGTTTAACGACTCTTTTGAATGCATCAGCAATGGAATAAGCGTGAAACTTATCCATGGCCGCGCCATGTGCAGTACCTTTCATTCCTGACCGCCGACGTGCGGTTCGGGTGACAATGCCGGGGGGGTACCGGTTCCTCGGGAATGGCTAAGGGGGGAGCCCGTATTCGCACGGTCTCCGGAATAAATTTGATTTCCCGCAGGATTACACAAATTATATTAGATTTTTCATCTTTCCATGGCCAGGAAGTAAACTATGATTCGAAAAAAACCGCGACTGCTCATTGTAGAGGACGACGAAGCATCGTCCTTCGCCTATGAGCGATTTCTGGTGAATGCCGGGTTTGAAACGAAAATGTCAATGACCCTTGCGGAAGCCTCGCGGATCGTCGAAGCGGAATCGTTCGACGCGGTGCTTCTCGACCTCAAGCTGCCCGACGGCAATGCCCTTCAATGGCTCCCCCGGTTGAAAAAAATTCATCCGAATACGCCGGTAATCGTCATCACCGGGATGAACGACATTCCGACGGCGGTGCAGGCAACCAAAAACGGGGCGGAAAACTTCCTGACCAAGCCCGTCGAAATGCCGGAACTCCGGGCAACCCTCAACAAATGCCTCGAACTCGAGATACTGCGCAAACGCAACATGGTGCAGCAGCGATTGGCAAAAAAAGAGGAGCCTTTTTTCGGCTTGAGCGACGCCATAACCGATCTCATGGAATATGCCAAGGTCGCAGCGGCAAACGATTCCGTCATTCTGCTTCTGGGCGAAACCGGCGTCGGCAAGGGCGTTCTCTCGCGGTGGATCCATAACAACAGCCAGCGCAAAGCCGAGGCGTTCGTCGAACTCAACTGTTCCAGCCTCAAGGGCGAACTCCTGCGCAGCGAACTTTTCGGCCATGTCAAAGGATCGTTCACCTCCGCAATAAAGGACCGCGAAGGCCTCATCGAGGTCGCCGACGGCGGAACGCTCTTTCTCGACGAAATCGGCGATATGGATGCCGAAGTCCAGGCGCAGCTCCTTAAAACGATCGAGGAGAAGTCCTTTCGCAGAATCGGCGAAAACCTTCTCCGCAAAAGCGATTTCCGCCTGATCTGCGCGACAAACCGCGATTTGCTGAAAGAAACCGAGGATCGACGGTTCCGGAAGGATCTTTACTACCGCATCTGTGTTTTCCCCATTTCCATTCCACCCCTGCGGAAAAGAGTGGAGGATATTCCCGGCCTTGCCGAGCACATACTGGCCGGGTTCGGGTATTCGGAGTTTCCCCTTGCCCTGGATGTCATTGCCCTGCTCAAAGCATATGCCTGGCCGGGTAATGTCCGGGAGCTTCGGAACATGCTCGAACGCGCGCTTCTTTTATCGCACGGCAGCGTGCTATCGGCGCGTCAATTTCCCGGGCTCGATGCCGTTCCCTCCTCCACGCCCGTTCTTCTCCCCGATTACCAGGATTTGAACTCGCTCTCGGACATTGAAAACGCCCATATCGCGAATATGCTCAAGAAGTATGAGGGGGATAAGCTGAAAGCCAGCAGGGCCCTCGGCATCTCCCTTTCCTCACTGTACCGGAAGATTCACCATATCAAAGAGGCCGGATAGTTTTCAATCACACGACGAAAATGCACCGCACGGCATGCAGCATAAATTGTAAATAGGATAGGGCGGGTAACGCTTCCTTTGCGCTTCGACGGTCAGGCGTACCTGTTCTCGTAGACTCTTTCACGCTTCTCAGGAGTTCCGATGTCGACATCTTCCCGTTTGCTGAGTTTTGCAAATTCGCTTTCAAGCCGGAAAATATCCGCCGTCTGCAATTGAATGAGGTAGAGAAACAGCGTTCGAACCTCGGGGTCCCTTTCCAGCTGGGCAAGTTTGGTATAGATGTCCAGACTTTTGTGTTCGCCCTTATAAAGGAATAAGAAGACCTCATCGAGATTATCGAGGGGCCTGAACTCAACATCGAGAAAATAGTTTGAAATGGAGCCGCTCTTACCGCTCGCCTTGCTCTCGAAAATCGATGCGCCGATATCCGGATCGATGATTTTCAGCGTGATTGCCTGCTTGTTCTTCACGCCGGCCATGTAGAAAAGGAGATCCCGTCGCTCCCCCCCCACCATGAGCGCCGCATTCCGGTAACTCTCGGCCCCCTCGACCGCCCGCTGGATGGCGAACCGCAGGTAGTCCCGGGCAACGCCGTTCTGGTGACCCACCTGCGTACCGTTGTAGCCGTCACTCTCGAAACCCTCTTCCCTCTGCGGATAGGGAGAAAGCCTCATACCGGTCATCAGCCCCTTGTTCTTTTTTCCTGTTTCGACCGCTGCATCAACTATCATAAGGGACTCTCCTTCCCTCTGTTCATATTTCTTGCACGGTTTATTTTAACTTGCAAAATGCATGCCACGTATCGACTCCAGCCGTCACCGCCGAATAATCTGCCGTAAGGCGCCAAATTATGGAAGATTGCCGGGCTCACCGCGGCATTGCCCATTGCCACATTTAAAACACTTTCGCAGATGTGGAAATTTCAGGCGACATGCCCGGCACCCTTTTTCAGATGCCGCCCGGCTGGCATACCTTTCGCTCCTTAGTGCCGAGACGGTGCTACACTATTCTCGTGCTTGGGAGGCACTTGAGAGACCGATCATTGTGCAGCGTGTGGAGCAGTGTCGCAGTCCAAAGCGAACAGCAGGGGGGAGCCGGATCATGCTTAATCGGGTGGCAGGGGAAGATGTGACCGGGAGTTCGCCGGTTAATGAAAATCCGGACAAGGGAGGCGAGGCGTCATTTCTGGCCTTTGCAAAACAAATCGAGATCCAGGGCCGGGATCACTACTCGATGCTTGCCAGGGACATTCCGATACCCGAAATTTCAGGAATTTTTACTTTTCTTGCCGACGAGGAGCAGCGCCATTTCGATATATTCGATTCCTGGGAGAAAAAGGCGCACCTGCCTTCGATAATCAACACGCAGGTGCTTGTCAAGTCTCATAAGGCTTTTCAGAAACTGTGGGAACAGTTCAGGGAAGCGGGATTGCCGGCCATGGACTATTTCGACGCCTACGAAAAGGCGCTCGCTTTCGAGAACAAAAGCGTGGTACTGTATGAAAGCCAATTGACGGCGGTTGAAGCGTCCGGCGGCCGCGACCAGGAAAGAACGATCTTAAAGAATATTATCCATCAGGAAAAGGCGCATGCGTTTCTCATCACCTGCCTCATGGAGTTCAATCGCGCTCCCGGCGAATGGCTGGAAAATGCCGAATGGTACCATCTCGATGAATTTTAGCCGCCGAGTATACTAACAGGAGGAGCTCCGGGAACCGCCCGATCCGGAACATCACCGGGCCGTGCACACGGCCCCGGAGAGCCTCCTGCGGCCTGACACCTTCAGAGCCCGCTACAGCTGCCCTTCCATTTGCCAGTAACCGTGGATGCTGCAATTTTCCACGATCCTTATCCGGCTCCCTTTTGCTTTCAGATGAAAGCATGCACCGGCAAAAACGCCCGGCGTCAGCATGGTCCGCGAGACATACGCGTCATCGACATAGCAATCGATAAAACGGATATAGTGGGCCGCTTCCATCGGATGGAGCGCCTTGCCGATGCGAACGATGACATCGATGCAGGAAAGCTCGGGAATGAGTTTGCACTCGCTGTTGATCGTCACGCTGGGAATGTGCTTGATCGCCGCTTCCTTGCTCTTCTCCTCGGATTCGATGAATACATTATCGTTCCGGCTATACTTTTCCTTTGGCGACATGCATACCGGGCACCGGTCCGGCGCGTTGCCGAATTCGATATGCCCGCACATACTGCAGATAAAAATGACCATTAAAGACCTCCTTGTGGTTGAGCGATTAAAGTCGATAATAAGTCGGTAAAATCCATGCCGTCATTGCAGGCGGCGAAATCAAACGGTGCGCTGCCGCGAGCAAGCTTCACTCTTTCCGGCAGATAGTTATTGCCCATCACCCTTCGATTTCGCCGGAGCGGTGCCGGTTGAATCCTTGGCACCGGAATCTTTTTTTATGGGGGCGGTACCGACGACCGAGGCCTTTTTAATGACAACCGGCGTAACGGGAACATCGCTGTAGGGGCCTCTGTTGCCGGTAGGGGTCTTAGCGATCACGTCGACAACCTCCATCCCTTCGATAACCTTTCCAAAGACACAATAGCCCCACCCCTGATCGGTATTTGCCGTATGGTTGAGAAAACTGTTGGTCACGGTATTGATAAAAAACTGGGCGGTTGCCGAATTGGGATCGTTGGTCCGGGCCATGGCGATGGTTCCCCGGTCATTGGTGAGCCCGTTTCCGGCTTCATTCTTAATCGGCGTCCGGGTCGATTTCTCTTTCATGGAATCGGTCATGCCTCCTCCCTGGATCATGAAGCCCGGAATGACGCGATGAAATATCGTACCATCGTAAAAGCCGCTATTCACATAGCCGAGAAAATTCGCCACGGTGACCGGCGCAGCCGTAGAATCGAGCGCAATAACAATATCGCCCATACTCGTTTCGAGCTTGACCTGATTCTGCACATCGCCGCCGGATGCGAGTGCGCCGAGTCCCGCCGCCGCCACCAAGACTGCCGTCTTTTTCTTCATAATCTCTCCTCTTTTGAGTGAAATTTGATTGGCTACTACGATAAGAGAAATAAAATATATCGAAGGAAAGCTCAAATGAGAAGGGGATGTCGTGACACGGCGCTCAAATCGGGGAAGAATGTTATCTAGTATCGGGTCCCACGGCTCTTTTTCTTCACCCCGCTACTCCGCATACTATTTTATCGAAAGACCGTTCACTTCCCGGCACTACGGTAACCACCCCTCTCCCCCCGCTTCGGCTGGAGGGTCGTCATGGAAATCGTCCGGATCAGCAAGCTGCAATTTTCATCCCTCGTCGATGGCATGATCGCTCGGGGAGGAATCGAGGTCATCGGTCCGGTGGATGCCCTCGGCGGCCGCTATTCATTCGAGCCCCTGGAAGCGGCGGCATCCCTGCGACTCGACTACGACGAAACGACGCTGTCGCCGCGAAAGTTCCTGCTTCCTGCGCGCGATCCGCTTTTGACCTATGCTACCGGCGATCCGGCGTCCTGCGAGTCACGGTACGATGAGCGGCCGCGCTGGATCATCGGCGTCCATCCCGGCGACCTCGCGGCAATTGCCCTGTGCGATGAGGTCTACAATGCCGACGCCGTCGACGACCAATATGGCACCCGGCGTCGGAATACCCTGTTCATCGGACTTTATCCGACACGGTCCTGGCGCTACAGATTTACAACTTCCATGATCGCTCCGGAAGAGTGCTACCGGACCGCCGACCTCATGATGGTCGACCTCGGCGACGATTCGCTGGCCCTCGAAATCGTGACCGTCGCCGGGAAGAGACTCCTCACCGGAAGCGAGGCCCGCAGCGCGGACGGCGCGACCATCGAGCTCATGAACGCCCGCAAGACGGCGGTTCCCGACGAAATCGCCCTGCCGGTCGACCGCCTGACCCTTCCCGCCGTCCTTCGGGGGCAGGAGCGGCATGCAACCTTTAAAACGCGGGGGGATAAGTGCTTCTCCTGCGGCTCGTGCGTCCAGGTCTGCCCGACCTGCATCTGCTTCGATGTCCGGGATAAGGTGGATCTCACCCTCGCCGCCGGAACGCGTTACCGGACGTGGGACGGCTGCACCCTCCCGAACTTCGCCACCGTGGCCGGAGGCCATAACTTCCGGAAAACCCCTGCCGACCGCGTGCGACACCGCCTGTATCGCAAAACGATCTACATGAAAGAACGGTACGGCATCACGGGCTGCGTCGGATGCGGCCGCTGCACACGGGCCTGTACCGCCGATATCGCCTCGATCGTCGAAATGGTCGGCGACATCGCCGGAAGCGGGGGCCGCCATGAATGATGCCCGCAGCGGGGAACGCGGCTCGCTCTTCCTGCCAAAGATCGCGACGCTGGTCACCACGTACCCAATGACCGATCGGGACCGCTACTTCGAATTCGAGCTTGATGGCCGCGAACTCGGCCACCTTCCCGGCCAGTTCGTCGAGGTATCCATCCCCGGCATCGGCGAAGCGCCGATTTCGATCTCGTCATCGCCGACCCGCGATCCTCGGTTTGAATTGGTGGTGCGCAATGCCGGCCGGGTAACCGCGGCACTGCATAAACTCGTGCCCGGTGAAAAAACAGGCATACGCGGACCCTTCGGGACCCACTTCGGATTGGATGGATGCAAAGGGAAAGACCTCCTCTTCGTGGCGGGCGGCATCGGTCTTGCACCCCTGCGCTCGGCCATAAATTATGCCTTCGATAACCGACCGGATTACGGCAGGATTTTCATCCTGTCCGGCTGCATCGACCCGTCGCAGCGGTTATTTACGGAAGAGCTCGCACGCTGGAGCAGGGAACCCGCGGTAACGCTTCTGGAAACCGTTGACCGACCCGATGCCGCCTGGCACGGAAATACGGGCGTCATCACTTCCCTCTTCCCGGCCATCGTCGAGAGCATCGACCCGACGGCCACCCGCGCATTTCTCGTTGGACCGCCGGTCATGTACAAATTCGTCATTCTTGAACTCAAAAACCTCGGCTTCCAGGACGGAGATATCGTGGTGTCCCTCGAACGGCACATGAAATGCGGCGTCGGCAAATGCGGTCACTGCCAGATAGACGGAATGCTCGTATGCCGCGAAGGCCCGGTCATGCGCTACGAATCGCTCATCGGCCACCCGGAGGCCCTCTGACCATGAAACCACGCGTCGGTTTTTTCGATTTTACCTGCTGTGAAGGGTGCCAGCTCCAGATCGCGGACCTCGAAGAGGAGATCATCGGCCTTGCCGCGATTGTCGACATTGTCGAGTTCCGCGAGGTGCTTACCGGCTCGGCCGCCTCGTACGACATCGCGTTCATCGAAGGGTCGATCACCCGCCTCGCGGATGAGGAGCGGTTGAGGGACATCCGGCGGCGGTCGAACATCCTCGTCGAATTCGGCGCCTGCGCCCACCTCGGCGGGGTCAACAAGCTTAAGAACCTGCGCGATGCGACTACCGTGCGCCGGGAGGTCTACGGAGACGCATGGAACATGCCGCACCTCGACTCCTACCCTACCCGCGCGGTCCACGAGGTGGTCAACGTCGATGCGGCGGTTCCCGGCTGTCCGATCAACCGGGGCGAGTTTCTGACCATTGTCAAAATGCTCGCGATGGGACTGCCGCCGAAGCTGCCCGACTACCCGGTCTGCGTCGAGTGCAAAAAACGGGACAACGTCTGTCTCTTCGATATCGGCATGGTATGTCTTGGCCCGGTCACCCGCGCCGGTTGCGATGCCGTCTGTCCGGCCAACAGGAGCCCCTGCGAGGGGTGCCGGGGCCTGGTGCCGGACCCGAATAAAAACTCCATGCGGGAGGTGCTGGCAAAAAACGGCCTCTCCCTGGAAGAGGTATTCCGGATGTTTACCATGTATGCGGTCGATCCGGAGACGCTGCCATGAGCGGCCCGACGCTGCGCATCGACGTCCACCATATCACCCGGGCCGAGGGCCACGGCAACATCCATGTCGACATCGACGACGGCGACATAAAAAGAGTCGAATGGCAGGTCCCCGAGTCGCCCCGGTTCTTCGAAGCCATGGTCATCGGCAGGCACTACACCGAGGTGGCGCCCATCGTCTCCCGGATCTGCGGTATCTGCTCCATCAGCCATACCTTTTCTTCGCTTCGCGCAACCGAGGAGGCCTTCGGCGTCACGATCAGCGAAGAGACCGAGGCACTCCGCCGCATCCTGCTCTGGGCCGAGATACTCCAGAGTCATATCCTCCACATCGGCTACCTTGCCGCCCCGGATTTCTTCAAGGTCGAAAGCGTGTTTCCCCTCATCGCCACCCACCGGGAAACGGTACTGCTCATCATCAAGCTGCACCGGCTCGCCAATGAAACCGCCGATATCATCGGCGGCAGGACCACGCACCCAATCCGGACCATGGTGGGCGGTTGGACCATGCTGCCGCAACCGAAAGAGCTGGAAGGCCTGAAAGCCCGGTTTGAAGACGGCCTGGAGGACACGAAAAAACTCGCCGAGGTCGTGGCTTCCTGTGCTGCCGCCATCCCGGACTTGACCCGGGAAACCGAATACATCAGCCTCACGGAGCCGGACTCCTATGCGCACTACCGCGGCATGATCAAATCGAGCGACGCCCTGCACGAAATTCCCCTGTCCGATTACCGGCGCGTGACAAATGAGTATGTCGTCGCCCAATCGACGGCAAAATGGGCGAAGTTCAACCGGGACTCCTACATGGTAGGAGCGCTCGCCCGCTTCAACAACAATCATTCGGCTTTGACGCCGACGGCGCAGGCGATCGCCGCCAGGTTCGGGCTTCGCCCGAACCTCCATAACCCCTATTACAACACGTTGGCGCAGGTGGTGGAGTGCGCTCACGCGCTGGAAACGTCTGCCATCCTTGCCGGGCGGCTCATTGCAGGGGGCCTGGCCGGGGCAAATGCTCCGGTGGTGCCCCGCGAGGGACGGGGGGTTGGCGCCGTGGAGGCGCCGCGCGGGGTCCTGTTTCACGAATACGGCTACGACGACCGCGGCATCTGCCGGTCGGCAAACTGCATCATTCCCACCAACCAGAACCATGCCAACATCCAGCACGACATGGAGAAGCTTGTCCCCCTTTTCAAGGATCGGGGCAGGGAGCGGCTTCAGTTCGCGCTCGAAATGCTCGTCCGGGCGTACGATCCCTGCATTTCCTGTTCCGCGCACTGAGGAGCCCTGCATGCACGAGTACGGCGTGGCGCAGGAAATAGTCCGTATGGCGATCGAAGCGGCCGAAGGCAGGACTATTACAAAAATTATTTTATCCATCGGCGACCTTTCGGGGGTATTCGACGAGTCGCTCGTCATGTACTGCGACCTGCTGTTCAATGACGCGCAGGCTTCGGGGGCGGTTTCCATTTCGGTCAACCGGGTCAAAGCGACGTTCCGCTGCTCCTGCGGCATGACCTACTCGCCGCCCGGATTATTCGAGCCCTGCCCAGCCTGCCGGGAGTTCGACCGGACGATTATCGACGGAAACCAGTGCATCATAGAAAGCATAGAGGTTGAAGATGAGTGAGGTTATCAGGATCGCGGGATCGGTGGCGGCGGCAAACGACGCCATTGCACGGCAAAATCGCCTGTTCTTCGCCGCGCACGGCCTGCGTGTCCTCAATATGGTCAGTTCGCCGGGGTCGGGCAAGACCGCCATTCTCGAACGGATGGCCTTGACCTACGGCGACAGGCTCGCGGTCATCACCGGGGATATCCAGACGACGCTCGATGCCGACCGGCTGCAGGCCGCGGGCGCGACGGCCGTGCAGATTGAAACCGGCGGCTCGTGCCACCTGAACGCCGCCATGGTGCAGAAGGCGATGCGGCCGATGAATTTCGCGTCGACAAAGCTTCTCGTCATCGAAAATGTCGGCAATCTCGTCTGTCCCTCCACCTTCGATCTGGGCGAACTCCACAAAATCGCGGTGCTCTCGGTTACCGAAGGCGACGAGAAACCGGCGAAGTATCCCGCCCTGTTCACCCGGGCCGACGCCGTTATCATCAATAAAATCGACCTGCTTCCCTACGTTAATTTTTCGATGGACCGCGTCCGGGAGGATTGCGCGAGGCTCCACAGCGCCGCGAAGCTGTTTCCGCTCTCCTGCACGACCGGCGCGGGATTCGAATCGTGGCTGGAGTATTGTCGGCGAGTCGAAAAGCAGGGGGCCTGAGTACCCTTTACGGCGCGGACGGACCGGTCTTTCCGGTCGCTCTTTTCCTCGAAGCGACCGCTTTTACCGTTTTCAGCAGATCCCGGCTGCGGTAGGGCTTCGGCGCTATGGCCGTGAAACCGTACGCGGCGAAATCGGACACAACCGGGTTATCGGAGTAGCCGCTTGACACTATTCCGATTACCGCCGGGTCGATCTCCAGCAGCGCGGCCATGGCTTT
>CAZYYB010000023.1:0-8659 GCA_964651515.1 uncultured Fibrobacteraceae bacterium | reverse complement strand
CTTTTTCGCCCCCCATGCCGCCGGGGACGGTGAGATCGAGGATGACCGCATCGAACGGCGCCCCGGCATCCCATGCTTCCCGGTAACGGGCAACCGCTTCGGACCCTTCCGCCGTCACCAGAACCTCGTACCCGGCGGCGACCAGAATGTCGCGGGCGATATCCCGTACCGTGCACTCGTCGTCCATGATGAGAATGCGACCGCTTCCGCGCAGATCGGCCGCCGTACCGGTCTCATCCTCCTGCTCGACGGCGAGGCGATCCGTCGACGGCAGGAAGATGGTGAAGGTCGAGCCTTCGCCCGGCTTCGAGTCCGCCTCGATGTGGCCGCCGTGCCTTTCGACGATCGAAAAACTCGTGGCGAGCCCGAGGCCCGACCCCTGATTCTTGGTGGTAAAGAAGGGGTCGAAAATCCGGGAGATGATTTTCTCGGGGATTCCGACGCCTTCGTCGGTGACCGCTACCGTAACGTAGGATCCTTCGGGAAGCCTTCCGACCTGATCGGCGACGAGTGAACGGTTGCGGGCCGCAATACTGAGGCGACCGCCGTCCGGCATGGCCTGCACGGCATTGATGACGATATTCGAAAAGACCTGCGACAACTGGTGCTCATCCCCCTCGATATTTCGAAGGCTTTCGTCGATGGCGAGCGTGGCTTTCACCTTTGCACCGCTGAGGGCGAGGCCGCAGCTGTCGCGGATGATAGGCGCCAGGGAGAGCGTCTTCTTGATCGGCGCGCCGCCCTTGGCAAAGGTCAGCATCTGGCGGGCGAGGGATTTCGCCCGATCGAAGGAGGAGAACGCCTTATCGAGATAGGTGAGCGCCTCGCACCCCGGTTCGAGCGTTTCGCGCGCAAGGTCAAGATAGCCGAACACGCCGCAGAGGAGATTATTGAAATCGTGGGCAATGCCGCCGGCAAGGACCTTGAGCGATTCGATTTTTTCGATGCGGGAGAGGTCTTCTTCGGTTTTTTTGCGCGCCGTGACATCCTCGATCATCGCCAGGCCGAACAGCGGCGTACCCCGGCCGCCGTAGACGATGGAAACGGCCAGATCCCCCCATACCACGTGACCGTCCTTGTGCACATAGGGCTTTCTGGTCCGATACATTTGCAATTCCCCGCGCTCGAGCTTATGGATATTGTCCAGATCGCCCCCGGTGTGGCCCGGGAGGGTTATATCCAGGTAGTTTTTTCCCAGGAGTTCCTCCCGGGAATAGCCGAGCATCGAGCACAGCGCTTCATTTACCCTGACGAAGCGGTACTCCTTGTCCGTCATCACCATGCCCAGCCGCGCCTGTTCGAAGATGGTCCGGAATCGTTCTTCGCTCCGGCGAATCTCCTCCTCGAAGCGCTTCCGCGGCGTGATGTCCCTGCCGACCCCCTGGACCGCCCAGGGCTTGCCGTCGCGATAGAGGAGGGAGGACGAGGTTTCGAGGTCGAGCCAGGAGCCGTCTTTGCAGCGGATGCGGTATTCGGTGAGCCGGTCCTGATGGCCGCTCTTCAGGAGCTCCTCGAGCAGCGCTAAGGCAACGGTGAGACTTTCGGGATGGAGGATCGATGCAAGGTCGAGTTTGGCAAAGTCGTCCTGCGCGTAGCCGGTGACTTCAAAGCAGGCCTTGTTGGCGTCGAGACACCTGCCCCCAAAATCGTGAACATAGACAAAATCGAATGAGCTGTCAACCAGCGACCGGAACCTCGTTTCACTCTCGCGCAGACATTTTTCGGCATTTTTCCGTGCGGTAAGATCCCGTGCCACCACCTGCAGGGCGAAAGGTTTTCCATCGCGGATAATGGGCGAGGAAGAAATTTCCACATGGATTATCTGATCGTGCCTGCCGCGTACCCGGAACTCGGAGATCCGCGACCGTTCACCCTCAGCCAGGATCGCCCGGATTCTCCCGAGAGCGGCCGCGAGAGAGGGCGCATCAAGCACCATATCGAGATTGTTCCCGATCAGTTCGCCCTTGCCGAACCCCGTCAGATCGTGGCACGACCGGTTCGCATCGAGGAAATTCCCTCGTTCATCGAGAACAAACAGCAGATCGAAAGTACTCTCCCACAGGGCATTGTAGCGTTCCTCCGCCTTGCGCGCCACATCTTCGGCCTCTTTCTGTCCGGTAATATCGCGCAGGAGGCCGACAACGCCGATGATGTCGCCCGAAGAGTCCCGGTGCGGTGCGTAGGTGCCCGCCATCCAGCTGGTCTTCCCGGTGCGGGGATTGGTACAGGGATGCGCCGGCAATTCCACGGTTTCCCCCTTAAGTGCCCGAAGGAATAACGTATCGATTCCCCGCTCCTTGATGTGCGGGAAGATTTCGGTGGCGGTTTTTCCAAGGACCGACGAGGAGCTCCGGTCGGTCAGTTTTTCCATGAATCGGTTCCATACCATGTAATGGAAATTCTTGTCGAAAACGACGACCCCCTCCCCGGCGCCGGAAATGATCTCCCGGTTGAATTCGACGAGATTTCGCAGCGCAAGCTCCGTGGCACCCGGGTCGGGAAGATAATCCGGGACGGATGAGAGATCCATGAAGGAGACGACGACATGGTCGATGTCGCCGCCTTCGCAAAAGACCGGCGCGGCGGAGACGATCGTCCACCTGATGGCCTTATCGGCAGGTCCATGGATACCCATGACCATTCCGGGCTGCTTTTTTTTCGTCCTGATGGCGCGATTTGCCGGCAGGTCGTCCTGCAGTATCGGCATACCGTCCCGCGAAACGATCTGCGCCTTCATGCCGGCAATATAGTTGCCAAGCAGGAAATCTTCCCGGCACCCTAAAAAGGCACACGCGACCGGATTAGCCCCGATAATGGCACCATCGGGGCCACAGAGAATAATGCCCGCCTCCAGGTGAGCGAACACATTTGCCCGGGGTTCCCGGGACGGCCTTTGAGTCATGGTACCGCCCTCGCCGCTTCCGTTCAACCGACCTTCATTTTATAACCAGGGTACAAAGGTGGGGTAATTCGCCGATGAAGAAATGTATATTCTGACGCTCATCCCAATCCTGTTGGAACCATTTTTTATCGGACTTCATGGCTTGCTTCGGCGGGTCACCTTGCCGTGATCGCTATAGATACCCTTTGCAATCCTCAAACGAAAGGACACTCATGTCTGGCAATAATGTTGTGCTGTTCGGTCCTCCCGGAGCGGGTAAGGGGACCCAGGCCGCAAAACTCCGCGACCTGCTCGCGGTCCCGCACATCTCAACCGGCGACATGTTCCGGTATCACATCAAGAACAACACCGAGCTCGGCATCACCGCCCGGTCGTATACGGATAAGGGAATGCTGGTCCCGGACGATGTCACGATCGCCATGGTTAAGGAACGCCTCTCCCGAGACGACGTGAAAAACGGCTTCCTGCTCGACGGCTTTCCCCGGAGTCTTCCGCAGGCCGAAGCGCTCGACCGCATCCTTTCGGCGCTCGGCATCCGGCTCGACCATGTGGTCAACATCGCCATTGCCGACGACGAAATAACGAAGCGCCTTCTCAAACGGGCCACGATCGAAGGGCGGGCCGACGATGCGGATCCGCAGGTCATCCGGAACCGGATCACCACGTATAAATCCCAGAGCGAACCCTGTCTGACCTTTTATCGGCCGCTCGGGCTCGTGAGGGATATTGAGGGAACCGGGACTATCGAGGAGGTGTTTGCAAGAATCCGGACGCTCTTTGTCAAATAACGTCCACGAGTAACAGGTTCCGCGTATGACGAAGGGCGGAGCGGCAACGTTCCGCCCCTACTTTACCAGGGCTTTTTTTACCGCATCGATCATCTGCAAGGCATCGAACGGCTTATGCACCGTGGCATCGGCCGTATAGTAGTCCGCCATGCTCAATAAACTCTCCGACCGTTCGGCTCCCGACATCGCGATAATCGGCACCGTAGGGTTTTCCTGCCGGACCAGCTTTATCACTTCCATGCCGCCGATCACGGGCATGGACATATCGGTTATAACAAGGTCGAAGGTCCTCGCCCGGAAGACCTCGATTCCCTCCTTGCCGTTCACGCAGGTCTGGACGGCATACCCCGCCTTTTCAAGGAGTGCGGCCAGAAGGTTCCGGGTGGCACCATCGTCTTCCAAAACAAGAATTTTTTTCGGCATAACTCTCCCGCCTCTCCGGCGATACGGTCATTATACCATCATGGCATGGTACCCGTGTACCCATAAAAAAGGGCCCCGCAGCGGTGCGGAACCCTCTATCGGTCTCCTGAAAGTACCGGAAACGATCAGGTCTTGGACATCGCCTTCAGGCACTTCATGCACAACTTGACACGCTGGGAGGTTCCGTCGATGACGGTACGGATGGTCCTCAAATTCGGATAATAAATGCGAAGATTTACATTGTGCGCATGCGAGATGGTTTTGCCGGATTGCGGGTGTTTGCCGCACACTTCACAGGTTTTTGACATGGGTTCCCTCCAGAATCGGTATATATTACAATGCGAGCCTACTAAAATAGTTTTTTGCACCATGCCCGGTCAATGGTAAGATTCGGCCGGCAAGCCGGGCAAAAAAAAGGAGAGCGTAACCGCCGCTCTCCCGCCGCTCATTCCCCGTATAAACGCCGCCGCGCTTCTACTTGACTTCGCGCTCCAGGGTCAATTTATCGACATTATCCCGCAACGCATCCTTGAACGAACGATCGAGCGTGATCTTCTCGGCGTTTGGATCGTCCTGGTCGATGATGTAGATCGGGGTCGGGTTATCGATGTACCCGAGCACTTCCGCGTTTTCGAAGCTGAAACTGTTCTTTGACCCGATCGATACCATGAGCCGCTTATCGACCCATCCGGTGACGCCGTCCACATTCGCCACCTTATCGTAATCGCCCTCGACCTTCACGAGGACGAGACGATCCTGGGCCCCGACCGTGAAGAGAGGCTGGTCGGCCGCCCCGTGGGTTTTCTCTTTGTAAATACCGACGTTGTTTTCGGTCGGTTTGACGTACTTTTTGGCTTCGGCCGCCCAGAGCGCGGTGACCGCCATAAGGACCAGAACAAGAACCCGCTTCATTTTCATGGCACATCTCCCGGTGGTGGGATAATTACTCATTAGAAGTATAATAAATCGCCCCCTCGATTTCAACCTTTATAGCACACATCCATCTCCCGCGCGGCACGGGTTTCATCGAGCCTCCCGACCGGCGTGGAGCGCGGCATGCCGCCGAATTGTTCCGGGTTGTCCCGCGTGAGCGCCGCGATCCGCTTCATCGCCGCGATGAACGCGTCGAGCGTCCCCTTGCTCTCGGTCTCGGTGGGCTCGATCATCAGCGCCTCCTTGACAATAAGCGGGAAGTAGACGGTCGGCGGGTGGAACCCCTCGTCGATCAGCGCCTTGGCGATATCGATCGCATGGACGCCCTTATCGGCCTGCCTCCTCGCGCTCAGCACGCACTCGTGCATGCAGGTCTTCGGGTAGGGAACGTCGTAGTCGTCCTTCAGCGAGTGCATGACGTAGTTGGCGTTGAGCACCGCATTCTCGCTGACCTCGGCGAGCCCGGTCTTCCCCTGCATGAGGATATAGGCGTATGCCCTCAGGCAGATGCCGAAGTTCCCGTAAAAGGGCGCGATGTAGCCGATGGATTTCGGGTAGTCGTAGTCGAGCGCATAGGTATTGTCCGACCGCTTGGCGATGCGCGAGATGGGCAGGAACGGTTCCAGGTGCTTCCGGACGCCCACCGGCCCCGCCCCCGGACCGCCGCCGCCGTGCGGGGTGCCGAAGGTCTTATGTAAATTGACGTGCACGACATCGAAGTTCGCGTCGCCGGGACGGAACTTGCCGAGGATCGCGTTGGCGTTCGCGCCGTCGTAGTAGAGCTGCGCGTCGTACCAGTGCGCCATGGCCGCGATTTTTTCGATATGCGGGTTGAAGAGGCCCAGCGTGTTCGGGTTGGTCAGCATGATCGCCGCGGTCTTCTCGCCGAGATACCCTTCGAGCGTCTCCGGGACGAGCACCCCGGTGGCGGGATCGGTCGGCACCGACCGCACCGTGAACCCGGCGATCGCGGCGCTCGACGGATTGGTGCCGTGCGCTTCGTCCGGGATCAGGATCTCGGTCTTGCGGTTGCCCTTGTCGCGATGGTAGGCCGCGATGACCATCATGCCGGTGAGCTCGCCGTGCGCCCCGGCAAGCGGGTGGGCCGTGAACGCGTCCATGCCCATGATCTCGCAGAGCGCCTGTTCGAGCTCGTAGATGACGGCCAGCGCGCCCTGCGTCAGCATGCCGCCCCGCGAGAGCTGCGGGAGCAGCGGATGCAGCGTGGAAAATCCCGGCAGCGCGGCGATCTTCTCGGTAATCTTCGGGTTGTACTTCATGGTGCAGGAGCCCAGGGGGTAGAAGTTCGTGTCGACCCCGTAGTTCTTCCGCGACAGGGCGGTGAAGTGGCGCACCACGTCGAGCTCCGAAAGCTCGGGAAGCGGCGCGTCTTCGGCGCGGCGGTATTTATCGTCCAGCGTGTGACGAACCGGAACATCGGACACGGGGAGCGTCACCCCCCGGCACCCGGCAACCGATTTTTCGAAAATTACCGGCATAGGACCTCCTCGAGCGCCTCGGCGAACCGGCCGATCTCGTATCGGGTGCGTTTCTCGGTGACCGCCACGAGGAGATACTTCTCCATGCCCGGGTAGTAGCGACCCAGGGGGAACCCGGCGGCGAACCCGAGCTCGATCATGCGTCCGGCGCACTCGCCGGCGTCCATCGGCAGCCTGATGGTGAATTCGTTGAAGGTCGGCGACGACTCCATGACCGTGACGCCGGGCACCGCCTTGAGCCGCTCCTTCGCGTAGTGTGCCTTGTCGCAGCAGAGCCGGGCGGCCGCCTTGAGCCCCTCCCTCCCCAGCAGGCTGAGGTAGATATGCGCCCGCAGCGCGCAGAGCGCCTCGTTGGTGCAGATGTTCGAGGTGGCCTTCTCCCGGCGGATGTGCTGCTCCCGCGCCTGGAGCGAGAGGACAAATCCCTCCCTGCCCGCGGCATCGGTGGCGCGCGCGACGATGCGGCCCGGCATCTTGCGGATGAGCGATTTCGTCGCGGCCATGAACCCGAGGTAGGGCCCGCCGAAGGAGAGCGGAATGCCGAGCGACTGTCCCTCGCCGGTCGCGATGTCGAATCCCTGCTCGCCGGGCGTCTTGAGCAGCGCCAGCGCGATGGGGTAGACCGACTGGATCGCGATGATCCCCAGCGAGTGCGCCTTCCCGACGATGTCGGCATGATCGTCGATCACGCCGAAGAAGTTCGGGTTCTGGAGGATCACGGCGGCGGTCCGCTCGTCGAGAGCTTCGAGCACGCGGTCGCGGTCGCTCTGGCCGTGGGATACCGGCGTCTCGACGAACTCGATCGCGAGATTGGCGGTATAGGAGTAGATCATCGTACGGTAGATCGGGTTGATGCCGCCGTCGAGCACGACCCGGCGCCGACCCGTGGCGTGGATCGCCATCTGGCAGGCCTCGAACAGGGCGGTCCCGCCGTCGTAAAGCGAGGCGTTCGAGACATCGAACCCGGTCAGGCGGCAGATCTGGCTCTGGTACTCGTAGATCGCCTGCAGCGTGCCCTGCGAGGTCTCCGGCTGATAGGGGGTATAGGCGGTGTAGAATTCGCTCCGCGAGGCGAGCGCGTCGACGGCCGCCGGGATGAAATGGTCGTAAAAGCCGCCCCCGAGGAAACTCGTCAGGTGCGAATAGTTCCGTGCCGCCGTTTTTTCGAACCAGTCGCTGATTTCGAGCTCGGATTTCCCCTCCGGCAATGCAAAGGAGCGGGCGCGCAGGTGCTTCGGAATGTCCGCGAAGAGCTCCTCGATCGAGTCGACGCCGCAGACCCTGAGCATGGCGGCGCGTTCGCTTCCCGTGGTCGGGATATAGCTCATTGCTCGCTCTCCACGAAGAGATCGTAGGCCCCGGCATCCATGAGCGACGCCATCTCCGCGGCGGTCGTGTTCGCGAGCTTCACGATCCAGCCCGTCTCCCAGGGGTCGGCGTTGATGACCTCGGGCGCGATTTCGAGGGCGCGGTTGACTTCGGCGATCTGGCCGGAAACGGGAGCGTTCAGGTCGCTCGCCGCCTTCACGGATTCGATGACCCCGCAGGCGCCGTCCTTCTTCACGTTGACGCCGATCTTCGGCAGTTCGACGAAGGTGATGTCGCCGAGGGCTTCCTGTGCGTGTGCGGTGATGCCGACAATGGCGAAGGTTCCCTCGAGTTTGATCCATTCGTGGGTCTTGGAATAGCGGCGGTCGGTAGGTGTTGCCATGGCTCTCCTCCTTGTTTTGTAAGGATTGGAAAATAAATCATCGTAAGAAGGATAAGAAATTTGAAACGGATAAGGGCCTTTGGTGGGGGAACCGAGCTTCCACCTGCAAATGCTGGCGGCGGGATCGGTTCCCCCACCATTAGGTAGAAAACACATGAAAAAAGATCCCCCGCTTCCCATTTTATAACTTCATCCTTTTGTTTTCAAAACCATCACGAAACGCACGTTTTTGATCATTAATTGGGGGTAAAAGTGGCGATATCGATCACGAAAACCCCTCTAATTGCACGAAATTTGCACGAAATTCATACTTAACTCATTGATTCAAATGATAAATCGATTTTTTTATTTTTTAATCTCTTGGGTATAATTCCTCGAAGCTTGCTTCGGCTTTCGTATTTTT
>CAZYYB010000022.1:0-35052 GCA_964651515.1 uncultured Fibrobacteraceae bacterium | reverse complement strand
GAGTCGGCCGGATGGACGTTCAGGGAGTAGAGATTATAGCCATTGGAAAGCGGAACGGCGAGATGAGACGCGGTGGTAAAACTCGAAACGACCGACCATGGGCTCGTGCCGGCTGCATTGGAAGCCGCGACTTTCCAGTAGCAGGTGGAATAGCAGGCGAGTCCGCCCACCGCCGCGGAGGGCGCGGTAAGACCCGTCTGGCTGTATACCGTGGTACCGAAGGTTGAACTCATGGAAACCATGACGCCGTAGGTTGCCGCATTGGCGACCGGGCCCCACGTCAGGCTCAGGGAGAGCGCCTGGCCGACGGCGCCGTTTGCCGGCGTGGATAACGCCGGCGAGGTGGGAGGCTGCAGCGTCGTGAAAGTCCATACACAGGACCATGCACCCGCATAGCCCGAATACTGCGCACCGACCTGCCAGTAATACGTGGTACCCCACGATAAGGGTCCCGTTGCCTGCTGGGTTGCCGTCAGACCGTTCACGCTCAGGACGGTGGTTGAAAAGGAGGCATTTGTGGCAACCATCACGTTGTAAGAGAGCGCGCCGTTTACCGCACCCCAGCTCAGGTTCATGCTGCTTATCGACAGATTGGATGAAAAATTGCCCGGGGCGGAGAGCGAGGGCACATCGGTGGTGACGGCGTTGATAACCGTTCCCGAGTTTCCGCAGCCGATAATTTGATTCCCCGCGATGAGGATGGTGTTGAGCGTCGTTCCGGACCCGGTGCTTCCGCCGGTCCAGTTGGTGCCGTTGGTGGAAGTAAGAAGCACGCTGTTGGCTCCCACGGCGGCGAATTGACCCGAACTATAGGCGACGCTCGACAGGTTCTGCGACGTCCCGGAAGTCTGGCTTGTCCAGGAACTGCCGTTCGGTGAACTCAGAATCGTCCCGCCATTGCCTACCGCAACAAATTGGGTCCCTCCGAAGGCGATGCTCGATAAATTCGTCGTCGGAACTCCCGAGCTCTGAGCCGTCCACATCGCTCCACTGTCGGCGGAGGTCAGGATAGTGCCGGAATTACCGACCACCGCAAACATCCCCTCCCCGTAGGTTACACCGACCAGATTCATCGTGGTTCCCGATTGCTGGACCGTCCAGGTTATGCCGTCCGGAGAGGTCAGAATGGTGCCGCTATTTCCTACCGCGACAAACATGCTGCCGTTGTAATCGATGCCGTTAAGATTATTCGCCGTATTCGAGCTCCTGGGTGTCCACACAACGCCGTCGGGAGAGGTCAAAATAGTCCCGGCGTTACCGACCGCAACAAACTCATCGTAAACAATGGAATTAAGCGAAGCGACGGTTCCCGAGCTCTCCGCTTTCCAGGTTGTGCCGTTGGTTGACGTATAGATTGTTCCGTTGGTCCCTACGGCGGCATAACCCTTCGGGCTGACGGCAAGGCCCAGGATGTTGGACGCTGCGTTTCCGGTAGTGGTGGTATTCGTAACCTGGGTGATGGCGCCGAACTCCCACGCCGCCGACCAGTTCCCGGTACCTGCAAAGTTCGTTGCATTTACCTGCCAATAATAAGTCCCGTTGACGGCAAGGCCTCCGGGAGTCGCATTCGTTGCCGTGTTCCCGGTCCGGTAATATACGGTGGAAGTGAAGCCGGCGGAAGTCGACACTCGCAAGGAATACGACGTTGCGTAGCCGACACTGTTCCAGCTTAAATTCACGGTCAAGGACTGGGCGGCGGCGGCGTTCGCCGGAGAAGCGGGTGTCGGCGCACCGGGGACCGTAAGACCGGTAATCTGCGACGGCACCGAGGGATTCAAAGCGCTGTTGCCGTTTTCGTACGCCGAATCCGTATACGGCGTAACGTTGGCGTTAAACGGGACAGGGTTACCCGCGGAAAAGAAGGTTACCATGGCGGGCATTTCTCCCGAAGCGGTGTCCCAGACCCTGAAATACATCGCCATTCCCGGCTTCATACCGGGCTTGGCGACACCGGCGACATTGTTATAGCCCGCGACGGGGAAGGTGGTGGTCGCGCCGCTGCCCGGCCACGCGCCGACGCCCCAGCAGTTACCGGCGGAATCGAAGACGCCGATTTCGTCACCCGCGACTATCGGCGTACCATTGAGGGTAGGGTGCGCCGCGGTATCAAGGTATATGGTCAGGTAATTTCCCGTCAGGCTGTCCAGCGGGTTGAAATGCCGTGCGAACGCACTCCCGGCAAGAATAGAAAAGGCAATGAAAACCAGCGACAACCGTTTTAAGGATACGTTGAACATCTGAGCCTCCCTGTTTCATGTGCGGCGGCACGAATTACCGATTATAACTGCCTGCAATGGTACCATTCCGACGACGTTGTATCAAGTCAAAAACGCCGAGCGTTTCTTGCCGACGAACTTATACTATCGGTTCAATCGCCCCGCAACTGCGCTTCAAGCTCGTTCGCTATGGCTGCCGCCGCCTGTCCAGGGCTCACCGCCTCAGTCACGGCCCGGCCAAGAACGAGAAGCGTCGCTCCGCCGGCCATGGCCTCGGCCGGGGTGGCGATGCGTTTCTGATCGTGGGACGAGGCGCCCGCGGGACGGATTCCGGGGGTGATGATTTCGAAGGTATCCGGCAGGAGGGGGCCGACCGAGGCGAGGTCGGCCGCCGAGCAGACGATTCCATCGAGCCGCGCCGCCACCGCCCCTGCGGCGCAGCGGCGAACGTACTCGTCGAGTGGGAGCGGCACCGCGAGGTCGCTCTGGAGGCTCCCGGCATCGATACTCGTGAGGAGGGTCACCCCGATGATCTTCGGGGCACGAGTCGTTTTTGTTTTCACGAGGTTTGCGGCGGAGGCAGCCGCGCGCATCATGGCGCTCCCGCCCGAGATATGAATGGTCAGATAATCCACCTCACGTTCGGCGGCCGCTTCGACCGCTTTGCCGACGGTATTGGGGATGTCGTGGAATTTAAGGTCCAGGAATATCTTCCTGTGCGCGGCCCGCACGAGATCGAAGAGGGGGGTTCCGAAACGGGTAAACTGTTCCAGACCGATCTTAAAGACACCGATTGACGAGGCCGTCTCATCGATAAGCCGCCGCAGATCATCCAGCGAGGAACGGTTATCCAGCGCGAGCGCAAGGTAGTCGGGGGCCGATTTTTTCATGGCAATAAAATACCTTCGGGCTGCCGGATTTCGCCTGCGCCGGAAGCTATTTTAATTACTCGTCCCCGGGGGAGCTTTTATGCATCTCGACAGGCCGCCCGCGCTGCGGGTCTTTAAAAATGTCCTTGAGGTCACGGCTTTCCTCGCCCCATTGCGGGCCACCGGCAAAACCGTCGTCACTACCAACGGCTGTTTCGACATCGTTCACTCCGGACATATCCGGTACCTGTCCGATGCCGCGGAGCTCGGGGATATGCTGATCGTCGGGGTCAACGCGGACCCGACCGTTACCCGGCTGAAGGGGGCGGGAAGACCGATCCGGAAGGAGGACGATCGTCTCAGGGTAGTAGCGGCGCTCGCCATGGTCGATGCCGCGTTCATCTTTCCCGAGGACGATCCGCGGTCGTTTTTAGCGGCAATCCGTCCCGATGTGCACGTCAAAGGCGGGGATTATTCCGGAGAACTCCTTGAACGCGAAACGGTGGAACGGTACGGCGGCAGGGTGGCGATTGTATCTTATGTCAACGGCTTTTCCACAACGTCATTCGTGAATAAGATAAAATCGTCCTCCTGAAAGCGAAGGGGGCCGGCCGCGATCGGATGCGGTGATTTTATGAGATTGTAGTTGGATGGATAATCGATCCATCATATAATCAGGTATGTATCGGTTAACGGTACCATAGGCCGCTGATGCCGCACCCGTTCCAAACCCGGCGATAGCGAAACCGGCGGCGGAAGGATGAGCAATCAGCAAGGAGTGATCTCCATGACAACCAGGCAAGCGACCCACCCTCTCGAAGCACGACTGGGCGCAAATCCCGATTCTCTCGCCTTTCCCCGGCTCGCCGATTACTATCTGCAGCGGGGAGAAATCGACCGCGCCATCGAAACGTGCCTCCGCGGCGTCGATCTGCACCCGCACAATACCTCCGGCCGGATAGTCCTCGGCCGATGTCTCATGGGAAAGGAACGCTTTAAAGAGGCGATCGGCACGTTTGCCGAGGTTTGCCGGCTGGATCCCCGGAACTCGGCCGCGATGAAGTTCCTCGGGGATCTTTTCGCCCGACAGGGATCGGGAGATCTGGCGGGCGACCTCTATCGGCTTGTCAGCCGAATGGATCCCTTCGATACCGCGATGGCCTCCCTGGCAGGGCGAATGATCGGGTCCGGGAAAACCGATCTCTTCGACATCCTCAATGAAGGGGTGGAAAATGCGGAGGCCGGGGCATCCGAAAAAGCTCCCCCGGCGCGAGAGCCCGGAGCGGGTATTGTCGCCGCTTCCGAAGAAATTCTCGAAACGGTCGAGGCGGACATCGAAGAATCGGCCGGTTCTTCCACGGGTGAAACCTTTTCCGCCGTGGAAATTACCGGTTCCGATTCACTCGCGATCGAGCCGAGCGGGAAGAACGATTTTTCCGCCATTCCCGAACCGTCGCCTTCGGCCGGCGAGGGCGGGATATCCCAACCTCAAAATACCGGGCCGGCATCGACGGAGATCCTTGCGATGGAGGTCGATAGTGCGGAGGCCGAATCGGCGACGATACTCGAACTCTCCGACGGCGTTTCACAAAAATCGGATGCGGTGGAAGCAACGCTGCCGGTTGATTCCGCAGCGGAGAAGCAGTCCGGCTCAAATAACGATTCAGGTCCCGCCACTCCGAAAAACCTGGAAATTCCCGATGGTCTGGAAATTTCCTCCCGGCTCGATACCCTGTTCGGCGATGAAGGGCGGCCTTCGGATGTTGCAACCCTCGCGCCGATTACGGACGACGAAAAACCGGTCGAGGAGATCTCCTTCGGGCATGGCGCGTCCGATTCGAATGGCATGACCGGCGACCGGCTTTTCGTCGATGCGCCGGCCGAAGAGTCCACTACCGCTCATGATCGGGAAATCCCCGCGGAAGCGGAAAACGGCAAAATGGTCCGGGAGAACCTGATCGTCGAGGAAGGAGACGATGGTTTCCCTCCCCCTGCGCCCTCCGCAGCCCCCGAGGCAAGAGAGCACGAGGAACTTTTTCTGGACTCGCGAGATCTGCTTCTGGTCGAAGAGGATGTCGCCGACGAACAACAACCGCTTATCGATGATGCGGTTGGCGAGGATCTTCTTCTCGATCGATCCACTGCCGATCCGGCTCCCAAGGCGGCCGCAACGCGGAGCGAGGAAAATGCTCAGGGGGGGGATTCCCCATTCGAACGAATTGAAATTGCAACCCTGACGCTTGCCGAGATCTACTTCAAACAGGGGCAGCTGCAGCGGGCTTTGGCAATTTATCGGCGGCTGCTCGAAAAAGAGCCCGGCAGCGATCCGCTGAAAGAGCATATTAAAGCGGTGAACGCCGCCATCGCATCCGGCGGTGAGGGCATTCCTACAAGCGAGCAGGAACGTGGAAAAGCGAGCAGGAAAATAAGCGAGGATTCGGCGGATTTATCCGCTTTGGCGGACCTTCCCGCCTTCGAGCCGGCACTCGATGCCAAACCGAAGGAAAAAGCGAAGTTTAAATGGATTAAAAAGCCTAATGGCGAACGATAAGCGGGGGCACGAGTGTCGATCGATCGGGTAAAAGAAGCGCATCTCCTCCTTGACAAGCATCGGTGCACCTGGATACTGGTAACTGATGTCGTGGATGTACAGTATATCAGCGGGTTTGCTTCGTCCCGCGTTCTGCTCCTCATTGGACGGAATTCGAACCATCTCTATACCGATTTCCGGTACCGGGAGGCGGCCGAACGGTTCTGCAAAAAAAACCCGGAGTGGCAATTTACCCTTATCGAGGACGGCGGGTACTCCTTCCTCGGCTCCGAGCTGCGGCGGGGCGGTTCTGTTGCCGTTCAGTCGGACGTCATGACCATCGATGAGCACGCGCGATTGCACCATGCCTTTCCGAAAGCACGGTTTATTCCCCTCCGATGCGAAATTTCCGATCTCGCGCTTTCCAAAAATCCGGCGGAAATCCGGTGCATGAAAATCGCCGCGGGAATCGGCGATGAGGCGTTCAGAAGGTTTCGCCTGCGCCTTAAACCCGGCATTACCGAACATGATGCCGCGGGTTTTATCGATACCCTCTGCGCGGAACTTGGATCCGAGAAACCATCGTTCGATACCATCGTTCTCTTCGGTGAAAGAAGTTCCCTGCCGCACGGCCGTCCCGGTCCCCGGAAATTGAAACGGGGAGATTTCGTCCTTGCCGACTTCGGGTGCACGGTTTCCGGCCTCTGTTCGGACATGACCAGGACCGTCGTTTTCGGCGGTGCGTCGAAGCGTCAGCGGGAAATTTACGACCTGGTTAAAAAAGCGCACGATGCGGCCTTGGCGGCGGCCCGGTCCGGTCTTCCGGGACGCGCGCTCGACGCAATTGCACGCTCGATTATCGCACAGGCGGGTTATGGCGACTCATTCGGTCACGGCCTGGGCCACGGCGTCGGTCGGCGTGTGCATGAACGACCGAGAGTCTCTCCTCTCTCTGCCGAGATTCTGGAGGAAGGAAGCGTGGTCACCATTGAACCGGGCATCTATCTGCCGGGATTCGGCGGCGTCCGGATAGAAGATATGACGGTAATACTGAAAAAAAGCTCCCGGCCACTCACCGCTTCACCCTCCGAGCTCATCGAGATTTAGCCGGCACCGCTGCGGTCCATGCGGCGGCAATGCGTCATAATTATCGCAATTATACCCACTTAGGTCCATTTCCCTTAGTAAAAAGATCGCAAAGATCTTGCATCTGCTTTAGTTCCATGATAGTATATAATATATTAATTACTGACCCTGCCCTGCGGATGGGTACCGCCGACGGGGGAAAGGTGTATCCGGAACAGCGGTTCTCAACCCTCCGACTTCCATGGAAGCTCTCCGATTGTCTCGAATCGACCACAACGCGCGATGTCCGTTTTTTGGGGGTTGTTTGCGCACATCGACAGTATCGCTTTCCCGTATCGCGCTCCTGTTTCTCGTCATCATCGTCGGGAAGAGTCACGCGGGCGCCAACGACTACTTCGCGGGCCTTTCAAAGGTCGGCGGCGCCGAACTGCCGCAGTACCTTTTGATTCTGGCTGCGGGAATCGCCATTTTTTCATTTGTCATAGTCCTCGCAAAACCCACCATCGGAATAATGCTCGCCATGCTTCTCTTCCCCTTCGTCACCGAAGACGCAGAAATGACGATTACCAAGCTCCTGGCATCGGTTGTCACCTTCGGATTCTTCGTCGCATGGCTGGCGAGCAAAATTGCCCTCTATAGCGCGCATAGGGGCGAACGTGATTATCTGGGATGCGAACGTGCGCTGATGCTGTTTCTCGTTTATCTGGGGATCAACGGCATTTATGCGAAGATGGCCGGCATCTCGCCGGTTGACATTATCCGCGACCTCGTATCGCTTTCCAACCTTCTGCTTTTCCTTATTATCAAACGTTTCGTGAGAAGCACCGAAGGCGTGACTCTTCTCGAACGGTTCCAGTTCGTCCTCATGGTGATTTTCGGCCTCGAACTCACCCTTATTACCGCCGCACATGCATCGATGGTTATCCGGTTCCTGCCGATCAGCATGAGTGCCTTGCAGATACTCGGATTGTTTATCACCTGCATGGTGGGGCTCATTTGCTTCAACGGATCCCGCCCGCTCCTCATGGTCACCGGAGCCATTCCGACCATTTACCTTGTTACCACCAGTAACCGGACGCAATTCATCGCCGCCATACTGGGCATCGGATTCGTCATGCTGGTAACGAAAGCGACCCGCGCCAAAATTGCTTTTTCCTTCTTTGTCATCGTCATACTCCTCACGGGGCTTATCCTTGCGGAGAAATACCGGCCCGCTTCCTTTGAATCGAAATTAGCCAAACTCCAGAGGATCCAGGATGCCGGAAGCGACCTGGCGATAGAAGATCGTATCGGTGAAGCGAAGCAGTGCTTCGGTCTTTTCCAGAGCAGCCCGTTCCTGGGCAAAGGCGCCGGCTATACCTACCACCTTTCCCGGAAGTATGTCCAGGGCATGGGTACCAATGTTGTCCTGGATACGAATTTTACCCATTCGGACCTCATGTTCATGCTCTCCAAATTCGGCATCATCGGGGTCGTGCTGTTTTTCTGGTTCTATTTCAAGATTTCGAAACTTTCCTGGCTGGTATGGAAAAACGCCTCCTCGGCGAGGGTACGGGCAAAGGGCCTGATCTGCTTCCTTATCCTTATTTCCGCATTTTTAATGTGTCAGAGCACGCCGTTTCTGCAAAGCCGTATCGATGCTTTTTTTCTGTCTCTTGTCATGGGTTATGCGTATTGCCTTTACCGCTTCAATATCGCCGGGCAGGAGAGCGAGCCGGTTTATGAAAATGAACCGGTAATCCGATTGACCCCGGCGCCGGTGTACAGCCGCCTCTATTCGGAAAATCGGGGAGCTTAACTGCTTGCATGGATATATCAATAATTATCGTTTCGTTCAATGTGAAGGACTATCTGCTCGATTGTATCGCCTCGATCGGGAAATCCATGGGAAAATACTCCTATGAGATTATCGTCGTTGATAATAATTCGAAGGACGGTTCCGTGGAGGCGCTTGGACAGGTGAAAGCCGACATAACCGTGATCAAAAACGGGGAAAATATCGGGTTTGCCGGAGCGAATAACGCCGGGTTCGATAAAAGCTCCGGCGACTTTATTCTCCTGCTGAATCCGGATACGCTGGTGCAGGGTACGGCCATCGACAGCGTTTATGCGTTCATGCGGGTCGAACCGTCGGCAGGAATAGCCACCTGCCGGGTCGTTAACGAAGACGGTTCGCCGCAGCACGTCGTCCAGGTATTTCCCAGTATTTCAAGGAACGTCATGCGGGCTCTTTTTCTCGATCGTCTCTCGCCGGAAAAGCAGGATCGTTACTATTACGGAGGCGAACCGCGGCAGGCCGATTTTGTCGGCGGCGCCTTCATGTTTATCCGCCGGAGTGCACTCCCGACCGGGCCTCTTCTCAATCCCGATTATTTCATGTATGCCGAGGAAAAAGACCTCTCCCTGAGGCTCCGGCGGGCCGGGTGGCTGACGTACTTCGTACCGGGAGGCGAAATCGTTCACTTCGGCGGACGAAGTACCGCATCCATGCCGCTCCCGATGTTCCGGGAGTTACAGAAAAGCCAGGTGAAATTTTATCGGCGCCATTATTCCGCCGTCTACGCTCTTGCCCTGTGCATGAGCTGGTGGATGGTGCTCTTCGCGGAGACCGCGGTTTCGCTTCCCCTGGTTTTCTCCCCGTCCGCCCGGATCCGTCTCTCGCTGTTTGCAGGTGCCGCCGCGGTCTTTCCCGGCTATATCCTTACCGCATTCCTGTCGCGACGAAGGACCTTGCCCTTGTCGCCGGATTCACGCGCATGACAAATCTCGCCGCCGGGATAAAACGGGCGATACGGGATCGTCCGTTCATGCTGCTTAAATATTCACGCGAGTCGCTGTTATATATTGTTAATTATCTGATGCTACCGCTGTTTAAAGGCGGGAACGTCCATATCGGCCGCAATCCGCACCTGCTTTCCCTAGGGACGTTTCAGGCGGAAAAACCGCATGCGTCCATTTGGGCGGATGACGATTTTGTGGCCTATTACCGCGTCCGGATACATGCATGGGGAAAGGGAATCGTCAGGATCGGCAGGTGCTGTTCGATCGGCAGCAACACGGTCATTCATTGCCGGGATCGTGTCGAAATAGGACACCATGTCCTCATCGCCCCCAATGTGCAGTTGTGGGATTTTGAACCCCACTCGCTGAGCGTGGAAGAGCGTATCGCCGAAATTGAACATACGCGCAAAACATTGTGGCCCGATTTTTCGGGGCACGGCAGGGCCGAAGTACCCTTTGTTCCTGATTTTACCGGCAAGCCGGTACTTATCGAAGACGGGGCATGGATAGGCGCCGACGTCATTATTCTCAAGGGATCGCGCATCGGCTATGGTTCGGTAATCGGCGCCGGCGCCGTCGTTGCGGGAGAGATCCCGCCACGGTGCATTGCCGCCGGTAATCCGGCCCGGGTTATAAAGGAAATTCCGAAAGCGTAACGTTATGCATAAAAATGCCGTCTGCGTCATTACGTCGACCCATCACCCTTTCGATACCCGCATATTCCATAAAGAGATTTACAGTTTAACTGCCGCCGGGTATGCCGTAACGCTCATTGCGCCGGTAGATGAACCGGTCCGGATCGATAACGGCGTTTCGATATGGGGGTTCGGCCGGCTTTCCTCGCGGTATGCGCGCGTCGGCAACCTGGCGGCGATAGGACGCCTGGCGATCCGGTGCGACGCCGCCGTGTACCATGTTCACGAACCGGAACTTCTTCTCCTTTTGCCGCTGCTCAGGATTTTAAGGCCCGGGACCCGTTTTATTTATGATGTTCATGAAAATTACGCCGATGCGATTATGTCGGAGGAAAAGCATTGGATCCCGAAGCGGTTAAAGCCGTTCATAGCGGGATTCTGCAACGGTGTGGAAAAATGTATTTCGCACTTTGCAGACCTTGTCGTGGTCGCCGCACCGGATATCGGGCACCGGTTCAAACACCACAGGACGGTCGTTGTCAGGAACTTCGCCCCCATGCACTGCCTGAGCGCCGCCATCGCGGATGCACCGGCAAAGAAATCGGGGCCCATCGAATTTGTTTACACCGGAAGTTTAACGAGAACAAGGGGTATCATCGAAATTGTCAAGGCCATCACGCTTCTCCCCTGCGACCCGCCGATAACGATCAAAATGACGGGATGGTTTCACGATTCGTCGCTCCGGAAGGAAGTGGAAGCTCTCGAAGGATTCAAACGGTTGCATTTTCTGGGCCGTTTGAACCGGTATGGGGAAATGCTCGACCAGATTGCCGGTGCGCGCGGGGCGCTTGTCTGTTTCCATCCGGATCCGAACCTTGACAATGCGGTTGAACGATCGAACAAACTTTTCGAATACATGGGCATGGGGATTCCCCTTGTCATTTCCAACATTCCCGGCTGGGCGGACATGATTACCGAGAACCGATGCGGGCTCCTTGTCGATCCAATGAATCCCTCCGATATCGCGGAAAAATTGCTGTACCTTGCGACCCACCCCGACGAGGCCGCCGCACTGGGGGAAAACGGACGTGCCGCGGTCATGCGGCAATTCAATTGGAATACGGAAGGCCGTGCATTGGTCGAGGCATATCAATCCCTGCTTTCGGAAACGAAGCGCCCGGCGTGCTCTTCAATTGGTGCCGGTGCGCTCCCCCGCGGCGGGGAATCACCGACAGGATCGGCATGACCTGGACAACGGAAATAAAGCCCCGGCGCAGGCTGTTCGATATAGACCTCGGAGAAATCTGGCGGTATCGCGATCTGACGCTCCTTTTTGTGAAAAGGGATTTTATTGCGCAGTATAAGCAGACCATTCTCGGTCCGCTCTGGTTTCTTTTACAACCGCTTTTTTCAACCGTCATATTCACGGTTATTTTTTCCAATGTCGCCCATATTTCCACCGACCATATCCCTCCGTTTCTTTTTTATATGGCCGGCAATGTCGTCTGGGGATACTTTTCAAACTGCTTTAACGCGACGTCCACCACCTTCGTCACCAATGCGGCAATTTTCGGCAAGGTCTATTTTCCGCGCCTGGTCATGCCGCTCTCGAATGTCATTACCCGGATCTTCATGTTCATCATTCAATTCGGCCTGTTTGCCGGATTTTATGCCTACTTTTTATGGAAAGGCGCCGCAATGCGGCCGAACCTGTGGATGCTGAGCATGCCGCTGCTGCTGCTGGAGATGGCGCTCATGGGACTGGGGTTCGGCATTCTCGTCTCTTCTCTGACCACCAAATACCGGGACCTGACTTTTCTTGTGGGATTCGGCATTCAATTATGGATGTACGCGACGCCGGTCGTGTACCCGTTATCGCAGGTTCCGCAGCGTTACCGGTTCCTCATGAACCTCAACCCGATGACCTCGGTCGTCGAATTGTTCCGACGCGCCTTTCTCGGGCAGGGGACCGTCAGCCTTTCGGGTATCGGGTGCAGCTGGGCGGTGACCTTACTGGTGCTCGCCCTCGGCATACTGTTGTTCAATAGAGTCGAAAAAACATTTATGGATACGGTGTGAAATGCCGGATTGCGTCATTCAAATCGAAGGATTATGGAAGCGGTATCGTTACGGCGCGGTATCGCACCGCTACCTTTTCAAGGATCTCCAGTCATGGTGGGCACGGGTACGGGAGAAAGAGGATCCCAACGCCAAAATCACCATGGAAACACCGGATACCAAAAGAGGAAACGGCGCGCGGGACGATCAGTTCTGGGCATTGGAGGATATCAACCTTGCAATCGAAAGAGGGACGGTGGTCGGCATCATCGGCCGCAACGGAGCGGGAAAATCGACCCTTCTCAAGATTCTTTCCCGGGTGACGGCCCCGACAAGGGGAATCGTCAGGATCAAGGGCCGCATCGGCAGCCTGCTGGAGGTCGGTACCGGATTCCATCCCGAACTCACGGGCCGGGAAAACATCTATCTCAACGGCGCTATTCTCGGCATGCGGACCTCGGAAATCCAGAGGCAGTTCGATGAGATTGTCGACTTTGCGGAAATAGAAAAATTTATCGATACCCCTGTCAAGAGATATTCGAGCGGAATGTACGTGCGGCTGGCCTTTGCCGTTGCTGCGCATCTTGATCCGGAAATTCTGGTCGTCGATGAAGTCCTGGCGGTCGGCGATGCCCAGTTCCAGAAAAAATGCCTTGGGAAAATGGAGGATATTTCAAAGAAATCGAGAAGGACGATATTCTTTGTCAGCCATCACATGCCGAGCATTCAACGGTTATGCACCAGGGCGCTCTTGCTGAAAAACGGCATGGTCACCGGCGACGGGGAGGTCAATGCCGTCATCGGGAAATACCTCCAGGAGGGCGCCGATTCGGCGATGCACTGGTATGGCCGCGGGGCGACAAGCGAGGCATTCCTGCGGGAGGTCATCATAGCCGATCCCGCCGGCCGTGAGATGGAGTACCTGACCACGTCATCCGCGTTTACGATCATCCTTAATTTTTCGATCATTCGTAAAATCAACGACCTCCAGGTGAGCATCGCGATCCAGGATAGAAACGGCGAGGTGCTCTTTGCATCCGGGCCGAACGACCATGGCATCGATCCATCCGGCGAGCCCGGTTCCTACAGCGCATCGATAACCCTCCCGAGCGAGATCCTCCTCGCCCGCACATACGGCATCCGTGCAGCGCTCTGGACGGGAGAGGCGGGAGTTTTTGACGCGATGGAAAACCTTTGGTTTTCGGTTCAGGAGACCGACTCCTTTTTCAATAACATACCGAGGGGAAGGGCGGGAAGCCTCGGCATCAAATGTAACTGGTCGATACGGCAGGT
This sequence comes from uncultured Fibrobacteraceae bacterium, assembly GCA_964651515.1. Lineage (GTDB taxonomy): Bacteria > Fibrobacterota > Chitinivibrionia > Chitinivibrionales > Chitinispirillaceae > BOG-1184. The sequence goes on along the minus strand of CAZYYB010000022.1, from coordinate 21,584 downwards.
CGCCTCTCCATGATGCGGCTTCCCGGAATCGGCGACACGGCGAATAAATCATGCTCCAAATAGCCCTTGCCGATTATCGTTTACTTAAACTTGCCCGGATTTTCAGCAAAAGCCGGTTCGTTCCAAAGCTGTATGCTTTAAATTCCATTACGAATCCCGGATTTTATTACAAGTTTCTATCGGATATCAAGTTGCGTAATGCCGTTTTCAAAACCACGACGCCGTCCCGCTTTAAGGATATGGAAGGCATTCTCGTAAAGTATTTCAGGCCGGGTCGCCGCTATTGCATTCATGACATCGCCGTTTCAAACGGCATATCCTCCGTTGAGTTACATGATCTGCTCAAAAAGAATAACATCGACTTTGAGTTGAATATCTCGGATAAATTTTCCCGGGGCTATTTCCGCGGGAGGTTTCTGCAAACGGTTTACGACGCGACCATGACGCCGCTCAACTATTACTTTTGCGGTATTTATCTGCGGCATGGTGATGCCGGTAATTTATTATGTCGAAAACTCCATGCTTTTATGTGCCGGCATGAAAAATCGGCCGTGAAAAAACCGGTAAAGGAATTCAGCTTTTATCACCCGGAAACACTTATGCTGCTGCTTAAGCAGGGCCTCCGGGTCCTGGAGTACGATATATTCGAAACCGGGATTACGGAGAAATTTGATTTTGTACGGGCAATGAATATCCTGAACAGGGTTTATTTTCCGGATGACGCTATTGTCAAGGCGTTGCGTTTGATCAAAAATTCCGTAAAAAACGAGGGGGTTTTTCTGGTCGGCAGGTCCGGTCCGGACGGTGTGAACAGGGCCGGTTTTTTTAAAAAATGCGATAACAAATTCATCGTTATGGAAGACTATAACACCGGAAGCGAGATAAAGGATCTCGTCCTGAATATCGACTGACGCCTATTCGGCTATCGTTGTTGCCGGATTATTGCAAGATCCGATGGTTATGAGGAGATCCTGTTACCATGCATGATATCGATAATACTACGCCCGCCGACATTCGGGCCGGAGATTTTTTCACCGTACGCATCATGCGGCAACCATGAATATCGCCTTTTTGACGCCGGAATATATCAACGAAACCGAATTCAGCGGAGGACTGGCAAATTATCTGCATAAAGTGACGCATCTTCTTAAAGATGCGGGGCATCGACCGACGGTGATCACTCTCGCTTCCGGGAATTCTTTCCGCGAGGATGACGGCGTAGGTATACGGGAAGTCGGGAAAGGCTTTTTTCCTCCCCTCTCCCGTTTCCTTCCGCCTTCCCTTGAAAAAATTTCCGGCTTACTTAATCGGATCATTGCCGCAAAAAGAATTGCGCGGGCCTTCTGGGCACTGCATAAAAAAGGATCATTCGATATCGTGCAGGTTTCCTCGTACATGACGCCGGGCCTGACGATGGTGCATAACGGACGCATACCGGTGGTGTGCAGGGTATCAAGTTTTTCTTCTTTATGGCGTTCCGCCTTCGGGCGACCCACCAACCTCGACTCCGTCATCACCGATTATTTTGAAATCCGGCAGGCTGCGCTCGCCGACTCCGTCTTTGCACCGAGTGAATTTCTCGCTGCAATCTATGGGCGGATGGCCGGCATCAGCGTACGCCTGATACGAAGCCCCCTGTTCCATGCCATGCCCGTGATGGACACCGCCTATTTCGCCTCGCACAAACCGGAATGCCCCTACCTGCTCTATTTTGGAACCTTGAACAGGGTTAAGGGGGTGGATCTGCTCGCCGAGGCGTTGCCGTTTTTTTTCCGGCAGCACCCTGAGATCGATATCGTTTTCATCGGAAAGGACGGCGGATTGCCGAACGGAACATCGATGATGGACCATTGTTCCCGGGCATGCGGCGTCTTATCCGAAAAGTTGCACTATTTTCCACCCATGGACCGGAGCAAGCTCTACCCTTTTGTCGAAAATGCCATCGGCGTCCTTATTCCTTCCCGGGTGGATAATTATCCGAACGCCTGTCTGGAAGCCCAGATGCTCGGCGTCCCGGTCGTCGCCGCGGGCGAATCGAGCCTCGAAGAGATTATTTCCGAGGGCGTGAACGGATTCCTCAGTAAAAACGGCGATGCCGCATCCTACCTGCAGGCAATGCTGCGCTGCGCCGGAATGTCGCACGAAGCGCGAACCGCCATGAAAAGCCGGATTCTGGCTATAAATGATACGGTAAGAGCTGAGGACCGGATGGCCGATTTAATCGGCTATTATGAAAATGTTATTCGGCACTTCAATAAATCCTGATTTCAACCGATGTCCGGGTGTATTGACAATTAATCGCAATTTATTCCGTCGGCAAATTTAAAAGGCGCACTGGTCCGCGATGTCCTGAAAATCATATGAAAATATCATTCGGTATAAAGACCAACCTCAGGAACGAAATAAAGACGCTCATCACCGTTTTGAGCATCCGTGCGCAGGGGATACCCTTGACTGATTACGAAATCATGATAACCGGCCGAACGGACTTCAAATATCTTGGAGGATTGGCTCAGGAAAACCTCCGGCTTTTTCCTGATCCGGCGTCCGCCGATTCCGGAAAGCTCGGCCTCATGATGAATACCCTGGCGGCAAACGCCCGCTTCGACACCGTATGCCTCATGGATGACGACTTTATCCTACTTGACGGATGGTACGACGCGCTTCTCACCTGGCTCCACGAAGTTACCGCGTTCGACGTCCTTTCATTTCCCATAAAAAATACCGATGGATCCCGATCCTTTGACCATTGCTATTGCCGCAACTGGCCCGGCACCGGTCCGCGCCTCCTCCGTAAAAATGTTTCCAGCCCACATGTGTTTATCGCGGGAGGATTCACCCTTTTTAAGAAGACGATATGGGACAGGGTTCAATGGGATAACCAGAAGGGATTTTATCAGGCCGAGGATTTTGATTGGAGCATCCGTGTAAAGGCGGCAGGGTTCGCCATTACCCATTGTCCTATCGCCTATGTCGTCCATAATGATTGGCGATATTGCCAGAACGGGTTCAAATTGGTCAAATTAAACACGCCGCGGGAGCGTTTGGCTTTGGTACGGAATAGATTTCTCCAATTGGATAATAGTCTTGCGACCATAAAAGAGCTTATTGGATACATTGCAGGAAGGCTTTTCCGCCTGAGAAAGAGCCTTGTAGCGGATATCCGCTGGAATCTCCGAAAACATACTCTAGAATAACGCACCGCCTGGGATGAGGGGGATCATGCCCGAAAAAGTTACGAACGAAACGTTTAATCCCAAGGAATATTGGGAGAAAAGGCTTTCCGGATCCTACAATTTCCGCGGAGTGGGCTATGCGGCGCTCGGGTTACCGTACAACCGGTGGCTCTATCGCGTGCGAAGACACCTCTTTCTGAAAACGGCCCGGCGATTGAGCGCCTCGTGCCGGCCCGCCAGCGTGCTCGATGTCGGGACAGGGACCGGATTTTATATCGATCAGTGGAAAGCCGCCGGCTTCACGAATATAACCGGATCCGACCTGACTGAAACCGCAGTCGTTAATCTGAGGAAAAACTATCCCGCCATCACGTTTTCCCTTCTCGATATAGGGAAGGAGCAGAATGTTTTTGCGCCGGACTCTTTCGATTTTATTTCCGCTTTCGACGTTTTCTTCCACATCGTCGACGAAGAGCACTTCAATAAAGCTATCCGGAACGTCCATTCACTATTAAAACCGAACGCATATTTTATCTGGTCGGACAATTTCCTGCAAGGCGGCAGGGAACTTTCTGCGGAGCATCAGGTGAGCAGGTCATTGGCAAAAACGGTAAAAATCCTCAATGATGCAGGGCTTGAAATTGTTTCGCGAAAACCCATGTTTTGGTTGATGAACGCCCCGGTAGATTCTAAAAATCCTTATCTGAAAAAATGGTGGATGGTCCTCGAAGGGTTGCTAAGAGCCCATCCCGGTATCGGGGGTATCGTCGGGGCGCTGCTTTTTCCCCTTGAATTATTCATGGTCACGGTGGCCAAAGAGAGTCCGACCACGGAAATCATGGTATGCCGGAAGACGGTGCGTTCGTCGATGCGGGCGTCCGGTTCATGCTGAAAGTCCTTTTTTTATACCCCCTGTGGGCGGTAAATGCAACATTTGTCGGCAGGGATTTTGAAATCCTTGCCCGGCATTTCACGGTATCAAAAATGTCCTATGACCGTCATGACCCGACATTCCCGTTAAAAATTTTCAGGCAGATGGCCGTTCATCACCTCTGTTTCGCGTGGTTCGGCGGCGTTCACTCTTTCTATGCGCTCCTCGCCGCACGGATGCTGGGGAAAAAAATATTCATCGTAGCCGGAGGCTACGATGCGGTATACCTGCCCGAGCTCAACTATGGAATACGGTGCGAAAAGGACGGCGGTTGGCGGAGAACCTATTTTTCATTCCGTCATGCAGACGGGGTTTTTGCGGTATCGCAATCCGTTGCATCCGCGTTGCGGCTCGAATCCGGCTCGATAAAAAATGTCAGCGTCGTTTATAATGGGGTAGATCCCGCCCGGTTTCCTGCCGGACAATTCAAAAAGCGAACGGTTCTGACGGTTGGATATGTTACGCAAAGGAATCTCGTAATCAAGGGTTTTCTTCATTTCCTTGACGCCGCTCGTCGTCTTCCTGATGAACGATTCGTTCTCGTCGGCGGCGGGACTGACGGCGCGTTGCAGCACCTGAAGACAAACGCGCCATCGAATGTCGTTTTCCTCGGGACACTTTCAAACGAAAAAACAGCCGAGATCATGCGACAGTCTGCCGTTTATGTACAGTTGTCAGCCCAGGAGTCCTTCTGCGTGGCGCTTGCAGAGGCCATGCTGTGCGGGTGCACTCCGGTAGTGACCAGGGTGGGGGCATTACCGGAAGTGGCCGGTCCCGAATCGCTGATGGTTGACTATGGTGATTTGCCGGCGATTTCAGCCGCAATCGGAAAGGCCTTAAACATGCCCTCCCAAAGCCGCTACCGGAACTGGGTCCTCGATCATTACAGACTGGAATATCGCGAACAAGCGCTGCTGCGGTTGCTCACTTCACCGGCATTTCCCGCTTGAATTTATTTAATTGACGGAATCGATTGAAATCCACGATCAGCGTAAGCATTCGTATACCTGATGGTTTCCCGGGAGCACGCCGATTGCACGACAAAAGTGTTTGCGTCGGCCTGAAAAGAAACGGCCTCGCCCATTCTATCGCATAATGCTCGAAAACTATACCATTCTCTGCGATTCCAATATCCCCTGGCATCTGAACCGCTACAGTAAGCATCATATCATGTCGAGGCTTGCGCGCCGGAACAGAGTACTGTTTGTGAACCCCAGGATCGATATAGGCGAATACTTCGGCGGAAGCCCGCGAAAATTCATCGACCTGTTTCGCCGCAAGCAGCATCCCACGGGCGAGGCTCTGGTTGCCTATACCCCCCTGGCACCGCCCTTCCGTTCGCGCCTTGACCTTGCTTGTGCGATCGATCCGATTCTTTTTTCATGGCAATTGAAAAGACTCGTGCATGCAACGAACCCGGATCGCCTGATATTATTCCTGGGAAATCCATGGAACGGCTTTTTGCTGGACTCTTTTGAAGGATATGCGTGCGCGCTCTATCATTGTTCGGACAATTTTCCTGCATTTTTCACCGGCGGGTTCGCGGAGCGAATCAAGGCCCGGGAAGAAATCCTTATCCGGCGATCCGATGTCGTCGTTTCCACCTCTGATCAGCTATATGCCAAGTGCCGCCCGCTGAACAGTAATTCCCATCTGATTCCCCACGGGGTCGATGAGTGTTTTTTCCGGGCTTCCTCCCGCAAAGAGGAACCTTTGGACGATCTGGAGACCGGGGGAGTTCCTCTGATCGGCTATATCGGAAGTATCGACCGGCTCCTTGATTTTGAGCTGCTGGAGTATACCCTTTCTTCATTGAAGGATTGCTGTTTTATTTTCATCGGACCTGTTGCCGATGATGTAAAGGATAAATTCGCGACCATTAGTGCCCACGGTAATTGTCGGTATCTGGGCCGGAAAAAGTGGCATGAGCTTCCGGCCTATTTGTCCCGTTTCAATGCCTGTATCATACCTTGGATGCAAAGCGAATTCGTGCAGGGCGGCTGTCCGTTAAAACTCGTTGAATACCTTGCCGCCGGAAAACCGACCGTTGCAACAAGAATAGCGTTTGATGAAAAACTTTCGCCCGGTGTTACCGTGACGGGCGACGCCGCATCATTTGTGCACGCCATAGTGACGGCGGTCGAAACGGACAAGGACCGCACTTTGGGGCCCCGGCTTCAGCGGTTGGTCCGCGACTGGGGCTGGGATGCCAAGGTCGAAGAATACTGCGGTTGCATAGAGGATGTCATACGCCAAAAAATGCTGTCGAAGAAAGAGGGGCGAAGGGACCCGGCAGAACTTCCCGGAGGGAACCCTTTATCGTGAGCGGCGAACATGCGGCGGCATCCATAAAACCCAAGGCGGCTCCTCCGATGTTTTGCCCGGAAAGCGCCTTGCGGCAAAACAATTTTAATGCCGTCAGGCTCATTCTGGCCATAATGGTTATATTCTCACATTCCTATCCATTGTCACAAGGCAATAACCACCATGAACCGTTCTACCGGTTAACACGAGGGTTTTCAACCGGGGGGGGGTTGGCCGTTGAGGCGTTTTTCATTATCTCCGGTTTTCTCATAACCGGCAGCTGGCTGCGTAATGAAAAAATAGTGCCTTTTATAAAAAGTCGTATTTTAAGAATTTACCCGGGTTATATCGTATCTCTTTTTATATCGATCCTTCTGGCTGCAGCCTGTTCCCGCCATTCTTTCGGGTACTGCTCGGCGCTTTCCTTGAAGCGGCTTGTTGAAAACGGCATTCTTCTCGGTTATGGTGCGCTGGACAACATTTTTGCCTTTTCCGCCAACGTTTTCCCGGGCGTCGTTAACGGTTCTCTCTGGACCATCCGGTATGAGTTCATGTGCTACCTTACCATTGCGCTGCTTGGCACAGCCGGCCTGCTCCGCAGCCGCGCTTTCATTTGTTCGATCTTCGCGGCGATATTCGGACTGTTCTGTTTCAGGAACCTGAATCACACCGACCGGATTTTTTCCTATTGGCATTTTCTTCCTGTTTTCTTATCGGGGGCTCTTTTTTTTACCTTGAGAAGATGGATTCCTAAATCCGGGGCCCTGGGCGCTCTTGCGATCGTCCTGCTCGTTGCCGGTTTTCTGAAACCGCCGCTTCTCAATCTGGTCTTACCGATTGCCGGAACATATCTGCTGCTCCTGCTATGCCTGCTGCCCCCCCTGGAAAAGCTTTCATTTTTCCGGAGGAACGATCTTTCCTATGGGACCTATTTGTATGGTTTTCCGGTAATGCAATGCGTGCAGAGGTTCCTGCATATAAAATCTCCTCCGGTTCTCTTCATCATTTCACTTGCCGGCGCCATTTTTATCGCCTTTCTCAGCTGGATAATTATCGAGAAACCATGCCTTCGCCTGAAAAAGCGGAACCTACTGTCCCTGTTCATGCCCCGGACCGACCGCTTGAGAAAGCCGGCGGAAGCGTGATCGGGTCACGGATTGATGACGGTCGCCCTTAAGGAAAACCGCTTTCCCCGAACCGCTCTCCTGCGGGCAGGCGGTTGCCTTATAGCGGTCGTCGTCGTTTCGATTACGCTGTATGGGATCCGTATTTCCTCGCCTTCTCCCTTGTTCAATGCATTTGTTGCCGTCAAATGCGTCACGACCTGGGCCAGGCCGCAGACACGGCTGGCTTTTCCCGGCTCCGGCGACTGGCTTTTCTATCGGGACGGCATTCTGGCTATTGTCAAACCGTGGAAATATGCGCGGAGTAACGCCGAAACCATGGCGGCCCTTAACGATACCTTGCGCGGGAAAGGCATCAAGCTCTTTATCATGCCCATCCCGGACAAAGAGGCGATTATACAGAACTACTCCCTCTTCAAAGTCGGTAAGGCCAGTAATCAAAGAACCCGGACAATTGCCATGCTCAGAAAGCGCAATGTCGACGTCATCGATCTCGAACCGTCTTTTATTGCAAAAATTTCACGAGATTCGCTCTATCAGAAAAGAGACGGCCATTGGGACGGACCCGGTATCGTTATGGCCGCCGGCCAGGTTTCGGATTCTATAAATCGTTATCTGGGAGGAAACGGGGAATCGCGTTATTCATTCAAGGATACCTGCATTTTCGAACCGCGGGACCTGGCCGAGTTATTGGGTGATTCTTCCTTATATCCCCGTGCCTGCAGAATCATTGCCGATAAAAGCGGCGAACCTTTCAGGGACTCCGCCTGGAGCGACATTATGATTATCGGTGATAGCTACACAATGGTCAACCGCGCCTTCGGCGGCGGAATTGGAGCCCAGATCGCCTATTTTACCAATCGGCCGACATTCACCATGGGGCATATCGGTGCCTTCGCCCGATGGCCCGCCGAAGTTCTTTCCTTTCTGAAGAATCGCCGGAAGTTGCCGAAGGTAATTGTCTGGGCATTCGTTTCGCGTTCTTTTTTGAATAAAATCGAGCCATTTTAATGCGGGTCCCGTCGCGTTTGGGATATTTACATAAAAAGGTATTGCGGCTTTTTACCCTGCCCATTATTTTTATGTGCCGACGCTCCTCCGGGGGGCATCGTGTCGATATCTTTAATCGTCGGTCCTGCCGGTTATATTCCCGAACTTTCGGGATTGCAGCACCACCCTGCGGATAAACAATTGCGTATTCTTATCATAAAAAATATTTTTTCCGATTCGGCCTCCGGAGGGGCGGAATTACTTTGTCATAATATCGCTTCCTCCCTGAGTGAGCGTGGTCATGAATTGTTTGTTCTTGCAGCAAGGCCCGGTTCACGATCCAACCGGTTCAAGGTGGCGGGAAAGCTCATGCGGGTTAAGCCGACGGATTCCATGATAAAATTGATTTCTTTTCGGAAAAAATTCGCCTGGATTCTATGCAGCCTGTACAACTACCATATCACGCGACGGTATATTAATAAAATCAAGCCTGATGTCATTTATCTGCACAATATCGAATGGCTTACAAGCTCCCCGCTTTCCGCCGCCGCAGATTCCGGCATACGGTTGGTCATTCATCTCCATAATCACCACTATCATGAACTGTGGAAATCATCGCGCGGCAATTCCCTTCGAAAAGGGATGCGGGCCATTTTTCATTTGTCTGCCCGCTTTGGGAATGCCCGTCTTATTGCCGTATCGAAGACAATTGCGCGGGAGTTCCTCGATAGCGGGTATAAAAATGAAAACATAGTCACCATCCATAATGGTCTGCCGGAGGCCGTGTTCGGCAGGGCTTTTTCAGGGGTCGAAAGGAAAAACATTCTTTTCGTCGGAGAAATCGCACCGCACAAAGGGATAGAGGTGGCCATCGACGCTATTGGGGTGCTCAGAGATCAGGGCATCTCGTGTAACCTTGACATTATCGGGTCATCTCAAAACAAAACCTACAGGGCGAATATCGGAACAATGATTGAACGTCGCTCGCTCGCCGGGCAGGTGCGTTTTTTGGGAACGTTGCCTCGCGAGGAGGTTTGGGATCAAATGCACGGTGCCGGAATTATTCTGCTTCCTGCCGTCGGGCCGGAAGCCTTCGGCCTGGTTGTCGCCGAGGCAATGGCCTGCGGCGCCTATCCGATCGTTTCAAATCGGGGTGCACTGCCCGAAGTGATCGGCGACTGCGGGTCTCTCGTCGAACCGACACCCCACGCGTGTGCCGAAGCGATACGGCACTACCTGACTTTGCCATGCCGGAGGAAGGATTCGCTCCGGCTCGCCGGCATGACCAGGGCGCGTGAGCTGTTCAGTCTTGAAAATAATATGGCAGAAATCGAGCGCGCTCTTACGTAGAGCATCATGTCCGCCCTGTCCATCATTATCATTAACTGGAACTCAAAGGCACTTCTTTTGAAATGCCTGGCATCCATAGCGCTTCACGAAACGGAGCTCGATTACGAGGTTCTGGTTATTGACAATCACTCCGATGACGACTTTGACGATGTCCGTCCCGATTTTCCGGAAAACTACGCCTTTATCAAACTCGAGGAAAATCTTGGTTTCGGGAGAGCCTGCAATATGGCTGCCTCCCGAGCAAAGGGTGAAATTCTGCTTTTCCTGGGGCCGGACACCGAACTCCTGCGCGATAACGACCTCTGCAATCTCCGGAAAACATACGCGGCGGATCCGCACCGGGGTGCACTAGGCTGCCAATTCGTCACCGCTCGCGGTGAGCGCCAGTATTCATCGGTACCCTTCCCGAGCCCGGCCAATATCGTCAAGGCATGGTGGCGGGAAAATATCGCCGCCATGGGTGCGGTCCGGCGCGCACTCCTTCGCTCCCGCACGATACCGGTTATCGATACCGTCGAACCGTGCGATGCCGTGCTGGGTCATTGCCTTATGGTATCGAACACCAGGTTCCGGCAAGTCGGCGGATTTCCTCCGGATGTTTTCCTTTTTTCCGAAGATATCGAACTCTGCAAAAAGCTCCGGCTTGCGGGCTATTTTAATGCAAAGGATAACCGATGCAAAATCGTGCATCATCAGCACCGGAGCATACGCGAGAAATACGGGTGGGATTTTATTTATCTTGTTCAGGAAAGTCTCGTGCATTTCAACGTGCGCTATCACGGCAGGATGTATGGCGCCCTCGCGGCATTTCTGACGGTTCTCAGGGCACTCTGGAGCCTCGCCTTTTTCTGGGCTTTTTCGGTGAAAGGTAATTTCCGGGAAACGATTATCAGAAACGGAAAGATCCTGCAATACTATTTATTCGTCCGATTCAGGAGAAAATCCGCAGGATGACCGATATGAAAGTCAGCGTTATCGTTCCGACCTATAACCGAATTGAACGGCTGAAACTCTGCCTGGCGGCTTTGCTCAGGCAGACATTTGCAAAACAGAACTATGAAATCATCGTAACCGACGATGGATCGACCGACGGAACGAAGGAATACCTGGCCGATATGCAGGACCGCAAAGAGATCGCCTATCTATGGCATCGCAATGTGGGAACCGCCGGAAATAGAAATATCGGCATTCAAAAGGCGCAAGGCGATATTATTTTATTTATTGATGATGATGTCGAAGCGACGGCCGACCTTGTCGCTCGACACGCCGAGCTTCATACGCGCATGAAAAACGAGTCACTCGTTATTCTGGGGTATACGCCGTTTGCCGCCTCAAGCCCCCGGTCCCCGGCCATGAGCTATCGTAAAAAAAACTGGGACAGCATTTACACTCGAGCCGCCGCCTGGCCCGATGATAAAAAGTTCCAACTGGTGATTACCAATAACCTGTCGATCTCCCGGGCGTTCCTGACGCGGGCGGGGGGCTTCGATGAGAGCTTTCATAATGCAACGCATGAAGATACGGAATTAGGCTACCGCCTGATGAGAATGGGGATGGCTTTCATGTTTTGCCCGGAAGCTCTGGCGTTCCACCATTACTTTATTACCGAATCCGGCAGTTTTTTAAAGGAACGTCAGCGGGGCGAAGCTCAGGTGTTCTTTGATAAGCGGCATCCGGAAACCGGTACGGAATTATCGCTCGATATCCTTAATCCTCCCCGATCATTAAAAATTACGGTCATTCTCTGGCGAAGCTGCAAATGGGTTCTTTATAATAAAACAACAATCGGCCTATTGGTTCGGGTGTGCAGATACCTCTCGTCGACATCGCGCATTACCTTCCTGCTGATGGGCGTCATTCATTGGTATTATTATATCCTAGGGGTGAAGGACGGCATCGGGTCCCTCCTTGCCGGGAAAAACCCGGTAAGCGGAAAGACCGCCCGGTGATTAACCTGTTGGTCACGGTTGCCCTTGGTTTTTCATGAGAATTGGCATTGACATAAGCTGCATTCCTTACGGGCGGGGACCGGCGCGGTATACAACGGAGATAGTGCGGGCGCTTTCCCATTCCGCACACAAGGACGATCATTTTCTTTTTTACAGTCCGTCCGGAGCAACCGTCGATGGATTGGCGGGTCCTGCCATTGTCGTAAAACTTCCGCTGCAGCCCTGTCGTCCGTGGCTAAACTGGACGCTGGCGCGCGCTGCACGACGGGATAGAGTGGATGTCATGTTCTTTCCGGCGAATGATTGCTGGCTCTGGAAGGCCGTGCCGACGGTTGTCGCGCTTCTCGATGTGGCTCCCCGAACCACTCTCTTCGGCTATCTTCCCGGCTGGAAGGATCGGCTGCAGGTGCGGCTGCAGATGAGGAGAACCGGCAGGGTGGCTGCACAAATCATCACGATTTCCCGTTTTTCCGCTGGAGAGATCGCCGGCGCGGTGCCGGGCTCACGCGATAAGATAAGCGTCATTCATTGCGGCATAGGTGAAGTATTCCGCAACCCGGATATTGCGGAAAAAAATGTTTCGAATGAACCGTATATCCTTTTCGTCGGCGGTTTCGACCGCCGGAAAAATATCGAGCGATTGCTGCTGTCATATCGGGAATTGAGGAGCAGGGGACGAAAGGAAAAGCTTCTTATGATCGGAAAGGGCGGCAATAATCCCCGGTTGTATTACGACATGCCCGAGCTTCTGACGCGCCTGGGACTTGTTGACTCGGTGCGCGTTCGGAAGGATGTGGATGATGAGGGCCTTGTGGACTGTTACCGACAGGCCTCGCTGCTCGTGCTCCCAAGCATCGTTGAGGGATTCGGCCTTCCCGTCATCGAGGCACAAGCGTGCGGGTGCCCGGTTGCCTGTTCGGGAACGGCCTCCCTTCCGGAAATTGGCGCCGATGCCGCTTCCTACTTCGACCCCTTCGATGTTGCGACCATGACGAACAGTCTTGATAAAATTTTATCCGACCATTCATACCGGAGACATCTGATCGAACGAGGAAGGGAGAATGTGAAGCGGTTCTCCTGGAAATGTTCCGGTGCGCAGGTGTATGCGCTGCTCGAGAAAACAGCGAAGAGACAATCGGAAATCGAAATTGCGAACTAAGAAACCCCTGCAACAAAGCATAGTCGGCCGGATCGACAAAGGATAACAAATGTTTTTTGCCCGATCAATCCTAAAACCCGGAGTGAGCGCCGCAGAGACCGGAAGCCGGGCCACCCGCCTAAACCGGTGGCCGATACTGCTTGCGCTGCTGTTCCATATCGCCGTCATGTCGATGCTCCTGGCAAAATATGACGGGAACTTCTCGGCATTTATCGGCGTGGGGCAGGATATGCTTCCCAGTCTGGTAAATCCACTCGATGCCCTGGGAGCAGGAACGATCGTCTATAAAAATGCGGGGGAGAACGACGGACAGTTTTATTACCTACTGGCGCGCCATCCGTTAAGCGCCCTATCGATTTTTATCCCGGGAGCACGGCGGGGGGAGATGGCTTTCCGCTGTCAACGCATCCTGTATCCGCTCTGCGCATCCCTTCTCTGCTTCGGGAAGAGGGAAATATTGCCGGTCATGATGGTTATCCTGAATCTGCTCGCTCTCGTTTGCGGAATGGCGTTTCTCCAGAAGCTTCTTATCCACCGGGGCGCATCTCAGTGGCTGTCGCTCATTTTTGCCCTTTCCATGGGAACACTGAGCAACATCCGCTACGATATGACCGGCCTCTGGGAGACCGGGCTCGTGCTCGGCTGCCTGTGGTACGGTGAAAATCGGCGATGGCTTCCCGCGGCCGCGCTACTTTCGCTCTCCTTTCTTACCCGGGAAACGGCGATTATCGCCCTGGCACCGCTGGTGCTGTATGCAGCACTGAAACGCGAAATGGGAGGCGCATGGCTGCTTTTAAGCCCTGCGCCGTGGCTCTTGTATAAAATAGTACTGCGGGAAATGAACGGCATCCCGATCCTGGCGTCGGGAAGTGCCTGGGCAATTGGCAAATCGCTGCCGTTTGCAACGTTGGCCGGATTTATCCGGAATATTCCCGGGGAGCATCTTTCACCCGTGCAATTGATGCAGACGCTATCCGCCCTGCTGTTTTTGTTTTTTGTCATCGGGTGCGGATTTCGCGCTCTCCGGGAGCTGCGGTCGCCCCCGGCGGCATGCCTGCTGCTCCTGTTCCAGGTTGCGCTGGTACCGTTTGCCCCGCAGGATTTTTTCAGCGGGGTCTCCGATATGTCCCGAATCCTGGTCGGCATTTTCCCCTTTCTGGTTCTCCTGTTTGCAGAACGGAAAAGTCGTTCCGGAGCACTTCTCCTCATCGGAGGGATTTTCTTCACCGTGCCGGGCCTTCTTTTCTATGCGTTCCAGAAAACTTTTACTTACTTTTGCCTGTAGACCATGGATTCTCCCTTCATATCCGTCCTGCTTCCGGTTCGAAACGAGAAAAATCGTATTTCCGAATGCCTTGCATCCATAGGCCGTCAAAACCTTCCAGCAGGTCAGTTTGAACTGCTTGCCATCGACGGGATGTCCGATGACGGCACGCGCGAGGTTCTGCACAACCTCCGCAAGAACTACGCAAATCTCCGTATCGTCGATAATCCCCGGAAAAGCGTTTCGGCCGCCCTGAATATCGGCATACGGGAGGCAAAGGGAGAATTTCTTGTTCGATGCGATGCCCACGCTTTTTATTCCTCCGACTATCTTGCAAGCTGCCTCGGCGTCGCCGTGGAAACCGGTGCCGGAAATGTCGGGGGCCATGCGCGGCCGCTTCCGGGCGGAACCACCCTCATGGCATGGGCCATCATGCTTGCACACGAGAGTTCGTTCGGCCTGGGCGGGGCGCGATTCCGGGGCGAAGAGCATGAAGGATACGTGGAAACCGTGTGGCCGGGGTGCTACCGGAAAAAGCTGTTCGAAAAGGTGGGCGGCTACAATGAATTGCTGCCCCGATCCGAGGATATCGACCTTAACGCAAGACTGGCGGATGCGGGCTATACCTGCTACCTGTCCAGACGCATAAAAGCATGGTACTATTGCCGACCGGATCTCGCCAGTCTCTTTTGCCAGCGCTTAAGCGACGGCATCGGCATCGCCAGGACCCTTTTTGTCAACCAGAGGGCGGTAAAATCGCGACATCTGATTCCCCTGGTTTTTATCTCTTCGCTCATCATGCTGGCCGGATTGTCGGTGCATCCTGCGGCACGATTGCTCTTTGCGGTCGAGCTGTCGCTCTACGGAAGCGCATCGATTTACTTTGCCGGCAGGTCATTTGTCGCCGAATCGGGCCGACAGCCCGGCGTGCCGGAGGACGGCAGGGCTGTAACGGTAAAAAAACCCGGGGCGGCGATTATGCTGCCGATCGTGTTCGGGGCCCTGCATTGCGCCTATGGCGTCGGCACGATCATCGGCCTCGCCACGTTGCCGCTGTTTATCCGCAAGAGCATGCGGCTTAAAAAGGCCCTTGCCACGGGAGCCGGTTCCCGATGATCCCCTTTCCCGGCCGGCAGACCGATTGCGGCCCGGAATTTATTCCATGACGCGGCCCCAGCTACTCGCCAAGAGGCTGTTCGACCTGTTCGTTGCATCTGCCGGCGGCCTCGTTCTCCTGGTCCCTTTCATGGTCCTCTGCCTCGTGCTGCGCCTCTTTTCACGGGGTCCGGTTTTTTTCATCCAGCCGCGAATCGGACGGTTCGGAAAGCCTTTTGCCTGTATAAAATTCCGTACCATGCGGATCGACGCCGAGCGCGACGGGCCCGTCACCACCGCTGCGGACGATAGAATCACCCCATCGGGCAGGATTCTTCGCCGCCTCAAAATCGACGAGCTCCCCCAGCTCTGGAACGTTCTCATCGGCAACATGTCGATGGTAGGACCGCGACCCGATGTTTCGGGTTATGCGGACCGGCTCTCCGGGGAGGCGCGGGAGATCCTGTGCCTGCGGCCGGGGATCACCGGTCCCGCGACACTCTATTTCCGCGATGAGGAGCGGCTGCTTTCGGCGGTAAAGGATCCGATCGCTTTCAATAATGAGGTACTCTGGCCGATAAAAGTCGCCATGAATCTTGCTTACCTGAAATCGTGGAGCCTGGCAAGGGATATCGGGTTTATCCTGATTACGGTCGTACCGTTGCTCAACCGCGTGATTAAACTTGTCCCCGAGGCTCCCTCCGAACCGGAAGCCTTGAGCAGATGGTAACCTTCTTACCCGCAGGGAGCCCATGAACCGCCTGTACCTTTCCCCCCCGCACCTTTCCGGCCTTGAAATCGAGTATGTCAAGGAAGCCTTTTCGTCGAACTGGGTCGCCCCGCTCGGCCCCATGGTTGATGCCTTCGAGGCCGAAATCCGCGCCTATACCGGGGCTCGCCATTCGGTAGCGGTTTCCTCGGGCACCTCGGCCATCCACCTGTCGCTCATGCTGCTCGGCGTTTCGCCGGGCGATGAGGTGATCTGCCAATCGTTTACCTTTGCCGGAAGCGCCTTCCCGATCCGCTACCTTGACGCAACACCCATTTTCGTCGACAGCGAAAAAACATCCTGGAACATGGATCCGGAGCTTCTCCGGGACGCGATCGTCGATCGCATCAAGCGTGGAAGGATACCCAAGGCGGTCATGGTCGTGCACCTCTACGGGCAGAGCGCCGATCTCGACGGCATCATGGAAGTTTGCGCCCGCTACGACATTCCCGTCATTGAGGATGCCGCCGAATCGCTCGGGACGCTTCACCGGGGAACGCACACGGGAACCCGGGCTCCTCTCGGTGTCCTGTCGTTCAACGGCAATAAAATCATCACCACCTCCGGCGGCGGCATGCTTCTCTGTCATAATGCGGAGCTTGCGGCCCGCGGAAAATTCCTGGCAACCCAGGCGCGCGAACCGGTTCCCTGGTACGAGCATCGGGAGATCGGTTTCAACTACCGGATGAGCAATATTCTCGCCGCCATCGGCCGTGGACAGCTGAAAACCATTGAAGAGCGCGTGGCGCGGCGAAGAGCAATTTTCGATCGGTATTCGCAGCAACTCGGCCGGATTCCCGGCATCACGTTCTGCCCGGATCCCCCCTGGGGCCGTTCAAACCATTGGCTTACCTGTATCCAGATCGATTCCTCACTTTCGGGAGTGACCCCCGAGGACATTCGTCTCGCCCTCGAACGGGAAAACATTGAAAGCCGCCCGCTCTGGAAACCGATGCATCTTCAACCGGTATTCATGAAGTATCCGTCCTATTTATCCGGGTTTTCGGAAAAAGTATTCCGGCAAGGGTTATGCCTCCCTTCGGGGAGTTCTCTTTCCGACGACGATCTTGCCCGCGTCGCTCAGATCGTTGAAAAGATTGTCATGGCCGGGAAAACGGAGGCATAGGCGGGTGCCGGGGGGTATTTTATTCCTATGCGATCCTCTTTAAACCGTTGCATTCCCTTCGTCGTCATAATACAATGTGAAGCTATTCCGCCCCATCATTCCGTACGGTCCGCCGCGGATGAGCGATATGGTAACGCATCATCGAAAAAGGTTTTTATGAGTTGGTCGGGGAGTGCAGATGCCGCTTGTCATAACTAACGCCCTTTTGAAATATCGGTTGCCGCTCATCGTAACGCTGCACGCATTTTTCGCGGCTGTTTCGCTCTGGTCCGCATTTCTTTTGCGGTTTGATTTTACCCTGGGAGGTGAGTTCGTT
The DNA here is from genome assembly GCA_964651515.1 of uncultured Fibrobacteraceae bacterium. Taxonomy (GTDB): domain Bacteria; phylum Fibrobacterota; class Chitinivibrionia; order Chitinivibrionales; family Chitinispirillaceae; genus BOG-1184. The sequence goes on along the minus strand of CAZYYB010000022.1, from coordinate 4,031 downwards.
CCACGGCACATTTACCCCGCACTTTTTCTCCACTCCCTGCCTATCAATATCGTGATATTTCTGTTTATTTCCGGTTTTTTCAACCTCTACCAGGGCATCTGGCGGTATGTGTCGGTGGACGATCTCAAGGACATCGTAAAAGTATCGGCCCTGTCTTCACTGATTTTCATGTTTGTCATCGTGTTCAGCGGAAAATTCATCGGGTATCCCCGCTCGATTTATCTCCTCAATTTCGCCCTCTTTATCCTGTGCAACGGCGGGACTCGTTTTACCATCCGCATTTTCCGCGAAGCATTCATTCCCATGAGCGACATGGCACGGAACGTGATTATCGTCGGCGCAGGATCCGCGGGCAACGAAATTGCGAAAAGCCTTAAAACCGGGAAGAACAAACACTATATCCCGATAGGGTTCATCGACCGCGACAAAAACCTTCTCGGCAAGCGTATCCAGGGTATCAAGGTTCTCGGCGATCTTTCATCGATACGCCACCAGATTAAAAAGCATAGGGTCAATGAGGTTTTTATTGCCATTCCGGAAGCGACGAACAAGGTCGTCAAGGAGGTCATGAACGCCGCAAAATTTCCCGATTGGGAGGTAAAATTTAAAATTGTCCCCTCGATGCTCGATATCATGAGCGGACGTCATACGGTAAATAAGATACGGGATGTTTCCATCGAGGACCTCCTTTCGCGTCCAAACATTCGGCTCGATGACGCCCATGTCCGTCGGCAGCTCGCCGGCCGAACAGTGCTCATTACCGGCGCGGGCGGGTCGATCGGGTCGGAGCTCTGCTTCCAGGTGGCCGCCTACCGGCCGGCACGAATGCTGCTTCTGGATGCAAGCGAGCAAAACGCCTATCAGGTCGATTCGGAACTCAAACGGCAGTACCGCGACATCAGCATCCATACGGTCGTCGGCAGTATACTTGACAACGGCTTCATGGAACCCCTGTTCCGGCGCTACCCCCCCGATTTCATCTATCATGCCGCCGCCTACAAGCATGTCCATCTGATGGAATGGAACCCGATCGCCTGCCTGAAAAACAACGTGCTCGGTACCTCGATGCTCGCTTCGCTTGCGGAGCGCCATGGAACCAGCCAGTTCGTCATGATCTCCACCGACAAAGCGGTAAATCCGCGCGGCACCATGGGAATCTCGAAACGGTTGGCCGAAAGAATTATCCTCGAACGCCATCCCTCGAAAACGCTGTTTAACGTCGTCCGCTTCGGCAATGTGCTCGGCTCCAGCGGAAGCGTCATTCCGCTCTTCCAGCGCCAGATTCGCGAGGGAGGTCCGGTCACCGTTACCGACCCGGACGCGAAGCGTTACTTTATGTCCATCCCCGAGGCGGTGCAGCTTGTATTGCAGGCATCGTCATTAAACGAGTCCAGGGTGATTTTCATGCTGGAAATGGGTGAACCGATCAAGATCGTCGATCTTGCCCGGAACCTCATCGAACTATCGGGGCTCAAGGTCGGAGAAGATATTGAAATAAGAATTACCGGCATGCGGCCGGGCGAAAAAATCGAGGAAGTACTGCTTTCCGAGATGGAGAATGTCGTGAAAACACCCTTCGACAAGATCCGCGTCCAAAAGAACCTGCACCTCGATCCGGACCGCATGGAGCGTTTTGTTCATGAACTCAAGAGCAACGTCGATCTCGGCTCGATTCGCGTTATTTATGAGAGTATCCGCGAACTGGTCCCCGAGATGACCGGTCCCTCATTCGAGGAATTGACAGAGAATATGTTTTCCTGATCCGTCGTTCGTGCTCAGGTGGGGACACCGCCATCCGGTTATTTACCCCGATACGTTAAAACAGGCCCTCACGGCGGTTCCACACAGCCGTGAGGGCCGTATTTTATATTTTATCCTGCTGCATTTTTTTACAAACTCTTACAGAGAAATAAACCGGAACGAATCGAAAATCCACCTATGGAAAAACAGTATAATCCCTCACTTGTTGAAGATCGCTGGTACACCTTCTGGCGCGAAAGCGGTTTTTTCCACGCGGATGAAACATCGTCCAGGCCGAAGTTTTCCATCGTCATCCCGCCCCCGAATGTAACAGGCGTGCTGCACATGGGTCATGCGCTGAATAATACGCTGCAGGATATACTTATCCGGTACAAGCGAATGGCGGGGTTCGAAGTGTGCTGGATGCCGGGAACCGATCATGCGGGCATCGCGACCCAGAATGTCGTTGAACGCAAACTTGCAAAAGAAAAAAAGACGCGCCACGATCTCGGCCGGGACGCTTTCATCGAAGAGGTCTGGAAGTGGAAAGAGGTGCACCACGCGGTAATCTCGGGCCAGCTGAAAAAGCTCGGCTCCTCGTGCGACTGGGACCGCGAGCGCTTCACCATGGATGAGGGGCTGTCGCACTCGGTGCGGCGGGTATTCGTGCAACTGTACCGGGAAAAGTTGATCTACAAAGGGAAATACATCATCAACTGGTGTCCCCGTTGCCGCACGGCGCTCTCCGACGAGGAGGCGGAGCATCGCGAAATCGACGGCAAACTCTACCATTTCCGTTATCCCTTCACCGACGGCTCCGGATATATTACCGTGGCGACCACGAGGCCGGAAACCATGCTCGGGGATACGGCGGTCGCCGTAAATCCGAAGGATGAACGCTACCTGAAGGTGCACGGCAGCATGCTCAGGCTGCCCATCGTCGATCGCGACATCCCCGTCATTGCCGACGATTTCGTCGACCGGGAATTCGGTACCGGCGCCGTCAAGGTTACGCCCGCTCACGACCCGAACGACTTCCAGATGGGTTTGCGACATACAATGGAACCCATCGTCGTCATGGACGAGGGCGGACTCATGGCGGGAAGCGTCCCCGATAAGTATCGCGGCATCGACCGTTTTGCGGCACGCGCCATGGTGGTGGACGACCTTACCGCTCTCGGTCTCGTCGAAAAGGTCGAACCGCATCGCCACGCGGTCGGCCACTGTTACCGCTGCCATACGGTCGTGGAGCCCTATTACAGCGACCAGTGGTTTGTGCGCATGAAGCCCCTGGCCGAAGGCGCGCTCAAAGCTGCGCTTGACGACAGGCTGCACTTTTACCCTTCCCGCTGGAAAAGAACTTACATCGAATGGATGGAAAATATCCGCGACTGGTGTATCTCCCGCCAGATCTGGTGGGGCCACCGGATTCCGGTCTGGTACTGTCCCTGCGGCGAAACGATCGTGGATGAGGAAACGCCGGAACGATGCCCCCGCTGCGGGGGCACGGCGCTTCGTCAGGACAACGACGTGCTCGACACCTGGTTTTCATCCTGGCTCTGGCCGTTCTCCACATTCGGATGGCCGGAACCGACCGCCGCCCTCGAGAAGTTCTACCCGACCGATGCGCTCATGACCGCGCCCGAGATCATCTTTTTCTGGGTAGCGCGCATGATCATGGCCGGGCTTCACTTTACCGGGGAACTTCCCTTCACCGACATCCTGCTCCACGGCACGGTGCGCGATAAATCGGGCAGGAAGATGAGCAAATCGCTCGGGAACGCGCTCGATCCCATGGAAATCATCCCGGTTTACGGCGCCGATGCGGTGCGGTTTTCCATCATCATGATCACGGCGCAGGGCGCGGATGTATTCCTCGGCAAAGATACGTTCGATATCGGGCGGAACTTCGCGAACAAGCTCTGGAACGCCTCCCGCTTCCTGCTCTCGACCATTGAAAACCGGATCACCGTCACCGGTCTGCCTCCCGTAGAACGGCGCAAGGCGGAGGATCGCTGGATCCTGAGCCGCTTGCAGGGAGTGATAGAATCCATGACCTCCGCGATTACCGGCTATCGTGCAAACGAGGCGGCGCACACGATCTACGACTTCACCTGGCACGAATTCTGCGACTGGTTCGTCGAAGCCAAGAAGGCCGACATTTACCAGTCGGACGACGAGCGGCGGAAGCAGGACGCCTGGGCCGTGGCCGTTTATGTGCTCGGCTCCATTCTCAAGCTGCTCCATCCCATCATGCCCTTCATCACCGAGGAGATCTGGTCGCACCTGCG
>CAZYYB010000021.1:0-35496 GCA_964651515.1 uncultured Fibrobacteraceae bacterium | reverse complement strand
GATGATCGTCGATGCGAAGACACGGATTATCGAGCGGGCGAATGAACATGTGGCTACCCTGTTCGGCGCGCCGGTGGACTATCTGGTGGGACAGGTGTGTCACGCGCTCGTGTGTCCCGCGGCCAGGAACGCCTGCCCGGTGTGCGACCTGGGACAGACGGTGGATAATGCGGATCGGCAGATGCTGCGCGCCGACGGCAGCTGCCTTGCCATATTAAAAATGGTGAAACCGATCCAGCTTAACGGGGCGGAAAAATTGCTGGAATGCTTTATCGACGTGTCCGAGCGCAAACGGGCGGAAGAAAAACTCCTGGAGAGCAACCGCGAACTCGAAGCCGCCACGGTCCGGGCCAACCATCTGGCGACCCAGGCCGAGATGGCCAACGTTGCCAAAAGCGAGTTTCTCGCCAACATGAGCCACGAACTTCGTACGCCGATGAACGGCGTTATCGGCATGACCGGACTTCTTCTTGATACCGAACTGGATGCGGACCAGCGGCGCTACGCCGAATTCGTTCGAACCAGCGGCGAGGCCCTGCTGGCATTGCTCAACGACATTCTCGACTACTCGAAGATCGAGGCGAACAGACTCGAACTGGAAACGATGACCTTCGATTTACCGGCCATGCTCGACGATTTCGCGGCATTGCCGGCCCTGCACGCCCAGGAGAAGGGGCTCGAATTCATCTGCAACGCGGCAACGAACCTGCCGACCCGGTTGTGCGGCGATCCCGGACGATTGCGCCAGGTATTGATCAACCTGGCGGGCAATGCGGTAAAGTTTACCGCACAGGGCGAAATCGTCGTCGCGGCCCGCCTTCTGGCGGAGGAGGACGACCATGCCGTGGTGCGTTTCTCGGTAAAGGATACCGGCATCGGCATTCCGATTGACAAACAGAATGTATTGTTTCGAAAGTTTTCCCAGGTCGATGCCACGGTCACCCGTAAGTACGGCGGAACCGGGCTCGGCCTCGCCATTTCAAAGCAACTCGTCGAACTGATGGGCGGCGAAATCGGGGTCGTCAGCGCGGAGGGGATGGGTGCGGAGTTCTGGTTTACAATACGCTTCACGAAACCGTCGGCGCCGGCCGGGACGTCCGAGCCGCCGGTCGACCTTGCCGGAATGCGACTGCTGGCCGTGGATGACAACGCGACCTGCCGCACGTCGCTCACAAGCCGCCTCACGGCCTGGGGCGTCGACGCGCACGAGGCGGCGGACGGACCTGCGGCGCTATCGGCATTGTATCGGGCGCGGGACGCCGGACATCCCTTTGCCTGCGCGATTATCGATCTGCACATGCCGGGAATGTCGGGAGCGGTGCTTGCCCAGGCGATCGGGGCGGATAAAACGCTCGGCGGCATACGGCTGGTGCTCTTGACCACCCTGACACGGCACGCCGAAGGGAAACAGCCGGGCATGGCCGGATGTTTCGCCGTACTGACCAAACCGGTCAAGCAATCCGACCTGCGGGCCTGCCTGTCGGCCGTGACTCGCCCGACCGTGCCGCCGCCACCCGAACCGGCGTCGCCGCTTACCTCCCGTACGGAAAGATACGGGAACGCGGTCCGCATCCTCCTGGCCGAAGACAACGTCATCAACCAGCAGGTAGCCGTGGGCATGCTGAAAAAACTGGGCCTGCACGCCGATACCGTTGCCAACGGCTCGGAGGCCGTCAGGGCCCTCGAATCCCTGCCCTACGACCTGGTGCTCATGGATGTGCAGATGCCGGAAATGGACGGCTACGAGGCGACGCGCCGGATCCGCGGTCCGCAATCCGTCGTGCGCGACCACGAGGTTCCCATCATCGCCATGACCGCCAATGCCATGCAGGGTGATCGGGAAAAGTGCCTGAAGGCGGGCATGAACGACTACCTCTCCAAACCGATCGACCAGCGTGCCCTGGCCGATGCGTTGCAAAAATATCTTGCCCGTGACGCCGTTTCCCGGGGTGGTCCCGGGAAGGCGGCGAGCGGGGAGCAGGACGCCGAAGGCATGCCGATTGTCAACAATGCCGTTTTTGACTACACTGGAGTGATGAACCGGCTGGAGGGTAATGTCTCGCTTGCACGGATGATCGCATCGGCTTTCTGCGAGGATATGCCCAACCAGATCGCCGCACTGAAACGGGAACTTCTTGCACGCAACTGCCGGGGTGCGGAGATCCTGGCGCACGGCATGAAGGGCGCCGCCGGAAATATCGGTGCCGAACGGTGCCGTACCATTGCCGCCCGCATGGAAGCGGCGGGAAAGAGCGGCGACGACGCTTCCATCGAACGGCTTCTGCCGGAGTTTGAACGGGAGTTCGCGGCGAGCCGGGAGGAGATAGAAAACACCATGGCATCGACACCATTTTCAAAGGATAATGCATCATGAAATCGCTGATCGTGGAGGATGACCTTACCAGTCGCATTCTGTTGCAGGAGATACTGAAAGCGTTCGGTCCCGCACATCTTGCCGTCAATGGGCACGACGCCCTGCAGGCGGTGGATACGGCATTGCAGGACGGAGAACCCTACGGGCTTATCTGCATGGATATCATGATGCCGGAAATGGACGGGCAGACGGCGCTCCGGAAAATCAGGGAGATGGAAGAGCGCCGGGGAATCCTTTCGACAAGCGGTGCGAAAATAATCATGACCACGGCGCTCTCGGACCTTAAAAGCGTGAGTGATTCCTATCGCAACCTGTGCGACGGCTATCTGGTAAAACCGATCGACGTCGCCCAGCTGAAGCGCGAGCTGCGCAAATTCAACCTCGTGAAGTGGCCCGTCATGCCCGGTCGCGGAGCTTAAAGCAATCGGGGAGCGCGATGGCCGGGGAACGAAAGGCGGCGCCCCCACCGAAGTCATCGGCCGGGTTGTCCCTTCACTACCGATAGTGCGCGGTCGCGGTTTCCGGCCGCATCGAGATCCGCCGGATTCAGGGCCGCCGCCGCTGAGAAATCGGCGAGGGCCTGCGTATTGTTTCCCTGCATTGCAAAGGCAATGCCCCGGTTGTTGTAAGCCGCGGCATATCCCGGCTCGAGCGCAATCGTCCGGTCCAGATCGGTGATTGCCGAATCGAACATTCGCTGCTGCAAATAAGCCCGTCCGCGATTGAACCAGGCTTTCGGATTGGCCGGATCGAGGGCGATGGCAACGGTAAGGTCGCGGCGCGCATCATCGAGCCTTCCGAGGGTACCGTAGACTACCGCCCTGCCCACATAGGCATTGGCGAAATCGGGAGTCCTTTCGAGGGCGGCGGAAAAACCCGCAATGGATGAGTCGTAGTCGCCGCGCGTATAATACTCCAGCGCCAGATTGTTATCGGCAAGCGACGACGGATATTTTGCCGTCACATCTTTCCACAGAAGAAAGCTGTCCGCCCAGACCCGGCACCGTAACGAGCTCATTATTCCGCATGCCAGAAGAAGCGCACAGAAGACTCCGGCACATACCGTACGCACCCGTTTTCCGGTCCCGAAAGTATGGCTGTCGATGCGAGCGGAAAATGCGGCGATAACGACGGAAACGCCGATCATGGGAAAATAGGAGTAGCGATCCGCCGCAAAGGCACTGCCGACGGGAATGATCTGCAAAACCGGCAGCAACGTAAAAAAATAGAATGCTATGCCGAAGAGAAAAATGCCCCGGAAGGGACGCCGGACGAGAAGCATGACGATAGCAGCGATGACGATGAGCACGGATCCGATCATGGAGACCGCCGTGCCGGGATCCACATGGCCGGGGAGCGCATAGAGTGCGCAAAGACGAACGGGATACAGTGTTTTGACCAGGTAAAACAGCAGGTCGAAGCAGGGAATGCAAAGACGGCACAGGAGCGGCACCGAGCCGAACGCCCCGATGGCGTGAGCCCTGGACTGGGCAAGAATGACAACAGGTAAAAAAACCGCCGCGAGGAGGAAAAACGGCCACGTGCCGGGAATCGAGCGGTAGTCGATATGCCCCTTTTTATTCGCATCCAGGAGAACAAGTACCAGGGGCGCCGTTATTGCCGTGGGCTTGCAGAGCAATGCCGCCAGGAATGCAAAAAAACAGACATTGAGGTTCCTGCGGCCGCCGCGATCGAGCCATGCCATATATTGCCGGAGAGAAACCAGGTAAAACAGCGATGAGAGAAGGTTCTTCTGTTCGGAAATCCATGCGACCGACTCGACCCGGAGCGGATGGATCGCAAAGAGCAATGCCGCCAGGAAGCCGATGAGTTTTTTCCCGGAAAGATCTTTAATCAACAAAAAAACAAGCACGCCGTTCAGGCAATGCAGAGACACGTTTACGCAATGGTAGGGAAGGGGGTTCAGCCGGAACAAACTGAATTCGACCATATAGCACAGCATGGTGACCGGCTGATAATTTCCCACATAAAAAGAAGTGAATATTTTCGCAATATGGTGCAGGGTTAATCCCATGATATCGGGATTTGCAGCGACATAGAGGCCATCGTCCCAGCTGGTGAATCCGTTTGCAAGGGAAGATGAAAAAGTTAAAAAGGTGATGGCCGCGAGGGACAAACAATAGAGCGCGACGGGAGCGCTTTCCATTCCGCCCGGCAAGGCGTCGCCGGCGCGCTTTCCCGGGACCGAAAGCGTCCTTTCGGAGGAGAACCGTCGTAGGGGCGGCCGGGACATCATGCTTCATGACGACCCTTGAATTTCCTGAAATGGGCAATTTTGCATTTTTGCAGGACATACTGGCCGGTGACCAGAAGGACGCCGAGGCCGTAATGGATGCTGCGGGAAAGGTTGATCGACGAAGCCTCCTTGAAATACCTCGTGGGACAGGTAACTTCGGCGATCTCGTACCCGGCGAAGAAAATCTGGGCGATCATTTCGTTGTCGAACACGAAATCGTTCGAGTTCGCATGATAGTTGATCTCCTCCAGTACCTCGCGGGAAAACGCGCGATATCCGGTATGGTATTCCGATAATTTCCGACGCAGGAGGGTATTCTGGATAAAGGTGAGCGCCCGGTTGGCGAAAAATTTATAACGAGGCATGCCCCCGAGCAAGGCCCCGATCCCGAGGATACGCGAACCGAAAACGACCGGGTAGAGTCCGCCGCCGATAATGGATGCCATGGCGGGGATAAGCTTGGGCGTATACTGATAATCGGGATGGAGCATGATGACGATATCCGCTCCGCGGCCGAGCGCCGTGTCGTAGCAGGTTTTCTGGTTGCCGCCGTAGCCGAGGTTTTTTTCATGGGCCACCACGCAGGAGATGCCGATCTTTTTCGCGACCTCGAGGGTCGTGTCGCGACTGGCATCGTCGACAAGAATGACGTCGTCGACGATGTCCCGGGGAATTTCGGCATAGGTCTGCTCAAGCGTCGCGGCGGCGTTATAGGCCGGGAGGACGACGCATACACGCAAGTTATTGATCATAAGGGTTCTCCTGTACCGCCGGGGGCGAAGACGCCCGCCGCCGGAAGAAATAAATGACCACTACCGGCGTGCAGCAGCCCAGAAGCGCCCCGCCGGCGGTGTCGAGAGGGAAATGCGCACCGACATAGACGCGCGAATAGGCGACTAAAACCGCCGGAATATAGTAGAGGATCGATCTCTTTCTTATAACGAGTGCAAGGATGGTGGCGGCGGCGAACGCCGTCGCGGAATGTCCTGATGGAAAGGAGTCCTGTTGAAGCGGCTCTCCCACCACATGCACCCGGGCAAAGCCCCCCGGCGCGGAGGCTGCCGCAAAATACGCACAGGGACGGGGGCGGCCGACGTGATGCTTCACCTGGGTATTGAGGATGCCGGTCAACGCCCCGGCTATTGCCGCAAAGAGAAGCGTTTTCGCGAGGAGCGGACGGGGGGTGAAGAGCACGAGCGCCCCGCCGGTGAGCGGTATGGCAACCCAGCCGTTGCCCAACCAGGTGACGAGCGTAAAAAAACCATCGAAGAACCGGGCATGGTGGTAATTTATAAAGGAGAAGAGAACGACATCGAGATGGAGAAGATGATGCAGCATGGCGCGATGGTACCCGGCTGCTCTCTAAATGATAGCCGGCAGTGCGGGTGCCGGCTTCTCCTCTCCCGGTACGGAGAGGTGGAAGGGATTGTCGTACGCCGCGCCGCGGCGCGTCCCCGGGCGGTTCATCGAATTGCCTCATGCACCCTGAGCGCCATGGTCTGCAATCGATCGAGCTCATCGCGCGTAATGCTCTGGTCGCCGTCGCACAGGGCATTGGCGGGATCGTTATGCGTCTCGATGAGGAGACCGTCCGCGCCCGCCGCCACGGCGGCCAGGCTGACCCGCTCCACATAGTGGCGATTGCCGATGGCGTGCGAAGGATCGAAGATGACCGGTAGATTGCTCTCGCTTTTGAGAACCGCGATCGCACCGATGTCCGAAGTGAAGCGCTGGAATTCCGGTTCCTCGAAGGCGCGGATGCCCCGGAGACAGAGGATCACATTCGGGTTTCCGCTCGATACGATATATTCCGCCGCAAGAAGGAACTCCTTGAGGGTCGCTGAGTCGCCCCGCTTGAGCAGAATGGGTTTCCGGCTACCGCTTGTCAGGCGGGCGAGTTCCTGGAGAAATCCGTAGGACTTCATATTGCGCGCGCCGATCTGAATGATGTCGGCGTAGTCGATCACATTTTCAAGCACGTTCCGCTTTTCAAGGCTTCCGTCAAGTGCGATATGGCGATGGAGGCCGGTCGCCTCGGTGACGATTTTAAGTCCGTACTTCTCCCGGACCCGGGCGAGGAGCTGCAGCCCATCGAGCCCCATCCCCTGAAAGCTGTACGGCGAGGTACGCGGCTTGTAGGCTCCCCCCCGCATGATTTTAATTCCGAGTCCGCCGACATAGGAGCCAATGGCCATGACCTGTTCCTCGGTCTCGAGTGAGCAGGGCCCGGCCATGAGCGCAAGGCCGCCTCCCCCGATGCGGTAATCGTCCACCTCGATGATTTTGTCGGCCGGGGAGTATTGCCGCGAAACCAGCTTGTACGGCTTGCTGATGCGCATGACCCGGTCAACGCCCTCGATCTCGCTGAAATAGCTCTCTTCCAGCCCGCTGAGGTCACCGAGGATGCCGATGACGTCGATCCCGGTTGAGCCGTGAATGACCTCGTATTTGAATCCGGCGGTGGTAATGCGATCGAGGACCGCCTTTTCCTGAGCGGGCGTGGCGCTTCTAGCCATGTGGATGATCATGGGATGCTCCTGACGAAATGTGCCGATCTTTACAATGAGATGATTAAATATACTACATTATTTAAAATGAGACGGCGAATGGCGGCACCTTGCCCGGCGGCGGGCGGGCGCAGAGGAAAAAATCACGGAGGGACAGGAGCGCTCGGGCCGGATTATGTTGTATTTTTATAATGACATTTTTTTTTGCAACGCCCCGCTTTTAGCCCCCGCTTGTGCCATGAAGATTCCAAAGGATTCCCGAAGTCCGGTGGGTGAGGGAGAGGCGGAAACGTTCTGGAAGGATCGGCTATGAATGCACGCGGTATCTTTTTCATTATAATCGTCAGCCTCGGCTTCGCCGGCTCTTCGATATGCATGAAGCTCGGCATGAACCGGCTGGGAAAGTTCACCCTGGGTTCGGGAGAGTACCTCCCCTTTCTCCTGAGAGTCATCACCTCGCCGTTCGTTCTTCTCGGATGCGCTCTCGGCATCGTCGGCACCTTGTTTTATCTCGATCTGCTTTCAAAGTATTCCCTGAACCTTGTTTACCCTTCGTTAAGCCTTGTCTACATTCTCGTCGCCGTGGCCGGAATACTGTTCCTCGGGGAGAAGATTACCCTGCTCAACTGGGCCGGGATCCTGCTCATCTGCGTCGGTGTCGGGGTGATATCAATCAAGGGATGATGGAGGGGGGCCGCGGGGAGGCGACCGGGAGAAAATCATTCTTTCCCCGACTCCCCGATTCCGCCTTCCGACTCCTTCTTTCGGCAATATTCGCCGATTTTGTCCGTATTTAAATTCCACTAATCAATTGAACCGTTCCACTCCCAAGGAGGACGCATGCGCAGCAATGCGGCTAAACCCGTCATACCTCTCTCGCTTACCCTGATCGTCTGCATCGTTATTGCCCTGGTCATTCGCGGTACCTGTTCGTTCGCCGACCCGGTGCACCCGGAACGGGGCTCCATCGTCTTCGGCGCTTCGCAGAAGCCGGATATCCCCTCCTCCTCGCAGCTCGGCGCCTTCAAAACCGTGATCGCCGACGTAGCGGAGAAGGTGGTGCCGACCGTTGTCTCCGTGATCCCCACCAAGATCGATACGGTGGTCTTTTCGAACAATCCCTTTTATCAGTTTTTCGGCGACGATCCCTTCGGGGATTTCTTCGGGCAGCCGCAGCGCGGACGGCAGCGGCAGAACCGGCCGCCCGTTGAAAAACGAGAGCTCCGCCAGCAGGCGCTCGGGAGCGGGGTCATCGTTTCGAAGGACGGGTACATCCTGACCAATTATCACGTCGTCGCGGGTGCGAACGAGATCGAGGTGAAAACCGCGGACAAGCGGAATTTCCGCGCCGACGTGGTGGGGCTCGATTCCCTCGCCGATGTGGCGGTTATCAAAATCAAGGAAACGGTAAACGATTTGCCGGTCGCCTATCTCGGCAATTCCGATAAATTGCGACCCGGCGACTGGGCGATCGCAGTCGGCAACCCGTTCAACTTTACCTCTTCGGTAACGCTCGGCATCGTTTCGGCGCTCAAACGCACCGCACCGGGCGGTTCCGACGCCTACCAGAACTTCATCCAGACCGATGCGGCGATCAATCCCGGCAACTCCGGCGGCGCCCTTGTCAATATCGACGGAGAGCTGATCGGCATCAATACCATGATCTATACGCAATCGGGCGGGTATATGGGAATCGGGTTCGCGATCCCCATCAACATGGCCCGGCAGATCATGGAGGACCTGATTTACGAAGGAAAGGTATCGCGCGGCTGGCTCGGGGTGTCCATCCAGGAGCTCGACGGCGCAACGCGCGAGGCAATGGGACTCGATGCCGGAGTCAAGGGCGCGCTCATCGGCGACGTTTTCAAGGGGCAACCCGCGGACAAGGCCGGCATTAAGCGCGGCGACGTGGTGACCGCCGTCGACGGACACCCGGTCGACGGGCCGAACGAACTGCGGCTGGCGGTCGCGGCAATTCACCCGGGGGAGAAGGTTCCCGTCGCGCTGCTCAGGGGAAACAAGGCCGTGACCGTGCAGGTGACGCTTACCAATCGCAACACCGGGAAAATGGAGAGTGCGGAAACCGGCCATGCGCACGACGAGGGAGAATCCGCCGACCCGATCGAAAAACTCGGGATGAAAACCCAGGGGCTCACCGCGGATAAATGCAACGAACTCGGCATCGATCCCGACACGAAAGGGGTGGTCGTGCTCGATGTTACCTCCTCATCGCAGGCCTACGAACAGGGCTTGCGGCAGAACGACATCATACTCGAAGTCAACCGGCGGCCGATCGCCTCCCAGAACGATTTCAAGGATGCCGTCAAATCGGTCAAGGCCGGCGAGTCGCTGCTGTTCCTTCTGCTGCGCGACGGCAATACCTTCTTCACCGCGTTTAAACGCGAGAAATAGGCCTCGCCTGTTCGGGGGAGATACAACGCGTTACCGTCGCCTTTTCTATATTTCAGGAGTGCCCTCGCAAACGGGATATCCTGAATGGTCAAATGGCTGACAGTCGCCGGCGTGGCGGTCATCGGTTTCTGGGCGGCGGGATGCGGCGTGAGCGACCGTTTCCTCGATGATGCGCAGAAGCGGATCGATTTTCTCACGGCGCGGGGCGTCCCGGACAGCCTGCTCGGCGAGGCGAAAGTCTATCTCTACCAGCTCCGGGAATTCAAGCGGGCAAGCGCGCAGGACCGGGATATTCCCAATGCCGTAAAACACCTGGACATCGCGCTCAACCGCGCCGACAACTTTTACCTGACCCGTATCGCCCCGTTGCACGGCAGCATACCCTTCACCGGGAGTGCGGGGGAACCATCGCGGAGGGAATGAAGGAATCCGGGGTAAGCCCCTTAATCTTCCTTTATCCTTTCACCTTCCACCTTGCTCTTATGCGAATGCCGGAAGATGACCCCCTCGATCATGTAAATGACATCCTCGGCGATGTTGGTCGCATGGTCGGCGATGCGTTCGAGATGGCGGGAGATCGAGAGCAGCTGGAGCATGTCGTCGATCGTCTCGGCGGTGGGAGATTCGAGGATCTTCTGCTTGATTTTGTCGTACATGTTCCGGTAAAACTCATCGACATCGTCGTCGGCGGCGCAGACCGAGCGCGCGAGATCCTCGTCGAGATTGACGAGTGAGTCGAGGCTGTTCTTGAGCATGTCGCGCACCTTCTCGATGACCTCGTCGACCTGCGTCGCGAGGTCCGTTGCCGGCAGGCGCAGAAGGGCGAGCGCGCGTTCGGCGATGTTGACGGCCAGGTCGCCGATGCGCTCGAAGTCGGCATTCATCTTGAGGACCGCCACGATGAACCGGAGATCGACGGCGACCGGCTGGTGGAGCGCGAGGATCTTCAGGCACTCCTCCTCGACCTCGATCTCGAGTGTGTCGATGACCACGTCCATGTCGATCACGCGCTGGGCGAGCTTCCCGTTTTTTTCACTGAATGCCCGAACCGCGCGGCTCACGTTTTCCTCGACGAGCGTGCTCAGTGAAAGCGTCCGTTTCTTCAGTCCTTCTATTTCCTTCTGTAAGTGTTCCGACATGCTGCATCCGCCTTACCCGAACCGGCCGGTGATATAGTCCTCGGTCCGCTTCTCTTTTGGAGTGGTGAAAATCTGTTTGGTCTCCCCGTATTCGACCAGAACGCCTTCGTAGAAAAAGGCGGTACGGTCGGAAACCCGTGCCGCCTGCTGCATATTGTGGGTCACGATGATGATCGTATAGTCGGTATGCAGCTCGGCGATGAGGTCCTCGATGCGCGCGGTGGAGCGAGGATCGAGCGCGGAGGCGGGCTCGTCCATGAGAAGGACCTCGGGGTTCACGGCGAGCGCCCGCGCGATGCAGAGCCGCTGCTGCTGCCCGCCCGAAAGTGAGAGCGCGCTCCCGTCGAGGCGATCCTTGACCTCTTCCCACAGCCCGGCGCGCAGGAGGCTCTTCTCGACGATTTCCGTGAGCACGGACCGGTTGCGGTCGCCGTGGATGCGGGGGCCGAAGGCGACGTTTTCGAAGATCGTTTTCGGGAAGGGATTCGACTTCTGGAAGACCATGCCGACCCGCCGACGCAGCGCCACCACATCGACGGACGGCCCGTAAATATCCTGTCCGTCAATTTGCAGGCTGCCCTCCATGCGCGTTCCGTCGATGGTATCGTTCATGCGGTTCAGCGTCCGCAGGAAGGTCGACTTCCCGCAGCCCGACGGGCCGATGAGCGCCGTAACGCGGCCCGAGGGAATATGCATCGTGATGTCGAACAGCGCCTGGGTGGACCCGTAGAAAAAGTTGAGTCCCTGCGTCGAGATTTTCGGTTCCTGATTAGTCGTGTCTGTCGTCATGGTTGCTATGCCTGTCCGTTTTTCACGCCGGTTGCGGGAAAGGTAATGGTAAAGGTGCTGCCTTTGCCGGGTTCGCTCTCCACCGAGCAGCGGCCGCCGTGGAGACCGGCGATATGTTTGACTATGGCAAGACCGAGACCGGTTCCGCCCATCTTGCGGCTTCGCGCCTTATCGACCCGGTAAAACCGTTCGAAAATGCGGTCGAGGTGCTCGCGGGGAATGCCGATACCGCGATCCTTCACCGCAATAACGATATCGCCGTTCTCTTTTATCGCCTTGACCGCGATTTCCCGATCCGGCTCGCTGTACTTGATCGCATTGTCGATGAGGTTTCCGATCGCCTGTTCGAGGAGCGGTGCGTTGAGTCGGGCCGTCACTCCCGGATCGCCCGTCGCGGTCACGGTGATATTTTTTGCCGCCGCATGGGCCGCCTGGTCGCGCACCGAGGCCTGAACGACCTCGATGACCGGCCGGGTTTCGAGCGCCGGGGAGCGGGTCTCCTCTTCACGCTCGATGAGCGCGAGGGTCAGGAGATCCTCGACCAGGCTCGTGAGCCGCTCGGCCTGGCCGGAAATGATGGTGAGAAACCGTACCGTCTCCTCCTTCGAATCGATCGCGCCGGCCAGAAGCGTTTCCACGAATCCCTTGATGGTGGTGAGCGGCGTCCGCAGCTCGTGCGACACATTGGCGACGAACTCCTTGCGCATGGTTTCGAGCCGGCGCAGGCGGGTAACGTCGCTCGCCACGAGGACGGCGCCGATGCAGCGGCCCTCGCCGTCGTGCAGCACGCTGCCGTGAAGCTGGAGGATGCGATCGGCGGCGGAACCGTCGTACATGGAGGGAACGACGATGTCCTCCTCCGACGCTTCGGCGCTTTCGAGCATCTTCCGGGCGAATTGCAGAAACATGGTATTGCGCAGGACTTCGGCGAGAAGCCTTCCCGGCGCGTTTTTCGCATCGATGGCAAAGAGGGACGCGGCAGAGTTGTTGACCGAAAGGATATGCTCCGCGTCGTCGATGGCGATCACCCCTTCGCTCATGCTGGCAAGGATCGCCTCCTGCTCGTTGCGCTGGGCCGTAATGGCCTTGATTCGCCCGTCGAGTTGCGAGCCCATTTCATTGAGCGCGCCGGCGAGGTGGCGCAGCTCATCGATGTCCGGAAGCTCGATGCGGGATGAAAGTTCTCCCCGCGCAAAACGTTCCGCCCCGTTCTTGAGATTGCGTACCGGAATAATGATGCGCCGTGCGAGAATCCAGCTCAGGAGGATGGCGAGGAGCGCCATCAGTACCCCGACGACGGCGATCCGCCCGTAGTATTCATGGAGCGCGGCCGCCACCGAAGCGATAGGCACGGCGGTGCGGACAACCGCCGTTATGCCGGTCGTATCGCGGACCGGCACCGCCACGTAAAGCATCTCCTGGCGGAGGGTGGTACTGTAACGGCTTGCCTTTCCGGGAACGGACTCCGACCCGTTTGCCGAAGCAAGTGCCGCCATGATTTCCGGACGGTAACGGTGGTTTTCCATGGAATCGGGATTTCGTTCGGAGTCGCCGATCACCCGGCCCGTGGGAAGCACCACGGTGATGCGCATACCGAGCTCCCGGGAGAGGCGCTTGCACAGGAAATCGACACCGACGTAGTCTTTTGCCGCGAGCAAGGGCCCGATGTCGCCGCCGACCAGGGAGGCGTTCTTTGTTTCGGAGGAGGCGACCTGCCCGAAATAAAACTTCTTATAGAGGGTCGAGGTATACCACGAGGCGACCAGCAGCGGCAGGATGATGACGCAGAGGTACCCGAACAGGAGCCGGAGGGTTATTTTTTTTCGCCACATATCCTATGCTTCGGTAAACTTGTACCCGACGCCGCGCACGGTTTCGATGCGGCTCCCGGCGCTGCCGAGCTTCCGTCGCAGCCCGGTGATGAGGACATCGACCGACCGGTCGGTGACCGGGTAGTTCTCCCCGCGGATGGATTCGACGATCTGGTATCGGGTAAAGACCCAGCCCGGCTGTCCCGCTAAAAAATACAAGACCCGGAATTCCATGTTGGTCAGGTCCACCGATTCGGTACCGACCTTTACCTCGTGCCGTCCCGGATGGATCGTGATCAGACCGGTTTCGATCGGTGCGTCCGCCTCGCCCGGCGACTTTTTCCGCCGCCGCAGCAGCGTCTTGATGCGGGCGATGAGCACGTTCGGGCTGAACGGCTTGACGATGTAGTCGTCGGCCCCGAGTTCGAGCCCGGCGACGATGTCGCTCTCTCCCCCTTTGGCGGTCACCATCATGACCGGCAGTTCCGCCGTCGCGGGGTGTTTCCGGATGCCTTTGCAGACTTCGAGACCGTCGATGCCGGGCAGCATGAGGTCGAGGAGCACGAGATTGTACGCTTCGGTGCGGAGTTTACGCTGGGCCTCTTCGCCCGATGCCACGCAGGTGGCGCGAAAGCCCTCCTTACGGAGGTTATAGGCGATAAGTTCCTGAATATCTTCATCATCTTCTACGACCAGCACCTGTCCGGTTGCCATTACCTGCCTCCGATGTTACCTGACTGCCTTCGACCGCATCCGATACCGCATGAAGGTGGCCGAAAAATTCAGAAGAAATGTCAAGGCAAGCAGCACCAGCGTCGTAGCATACTGGATGCCGCGTGTGGCGTCGACATTCGTCGACTGCGTTGACATAATATATACATGATACCCGAGTTCCATGAACTGATCCGATAGCGCATGCGGCGGCTGCGGGAGAAAGTAGGCCGCGCCGGTGAAGAGAATCGGGGCGACCTCGCCGGCCCCCCGGCTCACCGCCAGGATAGCTCCCGTCAATATACCCGTGATCGAGCCCGGCAGAACGACCTTGCGGATGGTCTCCCACTTTGTCGCCCCGAGCGCCAGGCTCGCCTCCCGCAGTTCGCGGGGAATGGTGCGGATCGCCTCCTCCACCGAAACGATGACTACCGGCAGGGTCAGGAGCGCCATGGTGAGGCTTGCCCAGAGGAGACACGGTTTCCCGAAAAGGAGCGACCCGGCCGGCAGGAACGTGCGATCGAAGCCGTTCCCGACGAACTGGATGAAGAAGCCGAGGCCGAAAAGCCCGAAAACGATCGAGGGGATGCCGGCCAGCGTATTGACCGCAAACCGGATGAATCGACCGAAGAGCGATCCCCGTTTCATGTATTCCGAAAGATAGATTGCGGTGATGACCCCGACCGGTACGCCGACGATCGACATGATGACCACGAGAAGAAAGGTGCCGATGATGGCCGGGAAAATGCCGCCCGCGGTCATTCCCTGCTCCGGCGCCGACGTGAGAAATTTCCAGGTTATATGCGGAAGGCCGCCGATGATGATATCGAGCATCAGGTACACGACGACCGCGACGATTGTCGCGGCGCACAGCCCGGTCAGTGCCTTGAAAATAAAGCCGGTAATGGCTTTTCCCGTGTGCGACGGTTTCTTCATCGGGAGCTCCCGCTGAATCGCTTCATCAGGTAGTTGCGCACCACGAACTCGGCGGTGAGGTTCAGGACCAGGGAGAACAGGAACAGGCAGATGCCGATAAAGAACAGGATGCTGTAGTGGGCGTCGCCGAAAACCACCTCGGCCATCTCCGCGCCGATGGTGGCGCTCATGGTACGGACCGATTGGAAAATGCTCGGCGACATGAGGGCCGCATTGCCGGTCGCCATGAGCACGATCATGGTTTCGCCGAATGCCCGCCCCACCCCGAGAAGGATCGCGGCGAAGACGCCCGGCGTGGCGGCGGGAAGCAGGACGAAGGCTGCGGTTTCCCAGGGAGTGGCGCCGAGCGCGAGGCTCGCCTCCCGCATCGATTTAGGAAGCGCGCTCAGGGCGTCTTCGGTAATCGTAAATATGATGGGAATGACCGCGAGCGACAGCGCAAGACCGCCGGTAAAGGCGTTGAGCCGGTAGTCGATGCCGAATAATTTCTGCACCGCGCTTGCAAGGACGGTGAGGGCGAAGAAGCCGATGACCACCGAGGGAAAACCGGCAAGGATCTCGATGCAGGGCTTGAGTATCTCCTTGATGGCCTTGGGCGCGAAAACCGTGGTGAACAGTGCGGCCAGGATGGCGACCGGTGCGGCAACGGCAACGGAAATGAGCGTCACCTTGAAGCTGCCGAAAATAAGCGGATAAATCCCGTAGGCGGGGGTGTTCGAAACCGGCTGCCATGAAAAAGTGAAGAGACGGAAAAGGGGGACGCGGCCGACATCGTCGGTGGCATTGCCGGTAAAGAGCGGCAGCGCCTCGCGGAAAACAAACACCAGGATTAAAATGATGAAAGCAAACGAAATGAAGGCAATCCCGGCGATGGATTTCTCGATGCAGAACTCCTGCACCGTCGCCATGCGGGATCGGGGCTTCATGGCGGCGCGCTGCCTGCTTATCGGGCGTATTGATTCGAGCATGGTGGTCGGTTCGGGTTCAAAGGGAAGAGACGCAACGCGTTCGGACGCAATGCGCGACGTCTCTTCCGGTAAGATCATGGTTAGTAGGGTGAAATCTATTTAAGGGGGAAGTAACCGACATCGTTTACGACCGACTGACCTTCCGGACTCAGGATCCAGTCGATGTAGGCCTTCATCTCCCCGGTCGGCTTGGCACGGACATACAGATAGAGGTACCGGGCGATCGGGTACTTGCCTGCCGTGATCGTTTGCAGCGTCGCCTCATAGGCCGGTGAGGAGGCGGTCTTGCGTACCTTGATCCGCTTGACGCCCTTCGCGTAGGCCGCTCCGCCGTAGCCGATACCGTTATTGTCATTGGCAACCGCGTTCACGATGGCCGCAGTTCCGGGAAGGCTCTGCACGAGCGGCGAGTAGTCCGCCCCCTTGAGCACCTCGTCGCGGAAGAATTCGAAGGTTCCCGAACTGTTTTCCCGACCGTAGACGATGATCTTGGCATCGGATCCGCCGACGTCTTTCCAGTTCTTGATCTCGCCGAGGTAGATCGCCTTGATCTGGTCGAGCGAAAGCTCGTTGACCGGATTGCCCTCATTGGCATACAGGGTGATGCCGTCACGGGCCACCGGAATTTCGACGCCGATCGTGTTGTACTTCTGTTTGAGTTTTTCCTGCTCGCTCTTCTTCATGGGGCGCGACGCATCGCAGATGTCGGTGGTCCCGTTGATGAGCGCCGAAATGCCGACGCCCGAGCCGCCGCCGGTCACCTGCACCGTAACGTTCGAGTCCTTGGCCATGTACTTCTCGGCCCACCGCTGGGCCAGGATCACCATGGTGTCCGAGCCCTTCACGGTGATTGTTTTGGTCGCTGCATAGACGGCGAGTGCGCCGCAGAGCGTCACCGCACCTATTACCGCGACTGCCGCCGCTTTTTTAATTTTCATGGGGTATTCCTTT
This sequence comes from uncultured Fibrobacteraceae bacterium, assembly GCA_964651515.1. GTDB lineage: Bacteria > Fibrobacterota > Chitinivibrionia > Chitinivibrionales > Chitinispirillaceae > BOG-1184. Next base: position 18,641 of record CAZYYB010000021.1, on the reverse strand, counting down.
TATGAGGGTTATTGTTCAATGTCCGAATGCGTACATTTTATAATAGAACTGCTTTAAAAAATAGTTATTTCCATGCTCCGCACAATCAGCCGCCCCTGGTTGAAGCGCAGCGGGACGGTGTTTGAAAAAGCTCGTCCCGCTGCCGATAAGGCGACGTCTTACTTCCAGTAGTAACGCAGACTGCAGAAGAACATGTTGTCGTAAGCCGCCGGTGCGCCGCCGTCGGTTGCACTGAAGTAAAGATCCTCTGCGTGGGCGTACTGCAAGCCGAGCCGTATTTCGCCGGCCTTGCCCTCGTAGCACTTCAGCCACGTTCCAACGGTGATCTCGGATATCTTCGAAATGTTGCCGTTGACCGTTCCGCCCAGGATACCGGCTCCGGAGTTATTGACCGGGGCAGCGCTTGAACCGTAACCGAACGCGCTGTCGCCTGCATTGATCCATGACTGCCGATTAAGTTGTTCCTGGCCGTAATTGGCATATACCGTCACTTCCGGTACGGGGGTAAAGGTCAGGCCGGTGAGAAGCTGCGAACCGTTGAGCGGAATATCGATGCCCTGCTGGTCCTGGGTCACATCCGGAAGCTGGCCGGAACCGTATCGGCCGATGCCGGAACCGATGATGCCGCTGGCCATAACACTGAGTACCTTGGGAACGATGGGCAGAATGACACCGGCGCCCGCCGCATCGGTCTCGATACTGGTGTCACTGAGAACGGTACCGCTCTTCAGATTACTCTGGAAGTTGCGGGCAAGGTCGAAAACCTCAAAGTGCCCCCAGCCCGGATCGAACGCCGCCTTTGCCACGAAATCGGGAACGCTGTTAACCGACATGGTATTGGCAAAGTTGCTGCCGGCCGCTTGACCATTGGCATAGTTGGTATTCAGCGGAGTTTTCGCCTGACTGGCAAGGGTCGTCTGGGGATTTTCAACCGAGACACCGAGCCAGAGCGTTTTGTCGAAGTCTTTGACTATCCGAAACTGCGGCTGTCGTGCCCAGGTAAAACCCGCGACGTACTGCGCATCGATGGTCAGCGGGCTGAGCACTTTGCCCGGAATAATCCCTTCGCTGTTCATGGTAGCGAGCGACCAGGTCTGGCCGCCTAACAGGTGTAGGCCGAGATTGTCCCAGTCGATGGTGGTATAGAGGTGGCGAATCCGGAGGTTGTAGGAGTTGCTTTCGTTGGAGTTGGCCGTCGAGGCCGCACCGAGAAAGTCCATCTCGTAATAACCGGCCAGGTGTGTTTGCTGGTCGAAATCGCCTTTTGCAAGCAGGGATAACCTGGACTGCCGTGCGCTGAAAAGCGCCTGATCCTGGTAAAACCCTGCCGAATTACCGAGCGGAAGGCTTTGAAACTTGCTGGCGACATCCGAGTTGAGGTTGGTGCCGCGATAAATTCCGGCAGCCTCTATAAATCCACCCAGATCAACCGTGATCCCTTTTATGTTCACAGATACACCACTGTCGGGTGCCGGCGATCCCGCCATGGCCATGGTCGACATCACAAGCGATGCCGCGATTATTCCTGATACTTTATTCATCCCTGCTCCTCCTTGGTTGAAAGTTGAGTCGTATAAACAACTATTTGCCTTTTAATCTTCCTCGGGCCTGTGCGGCAGACAGATAAACTACGTGTACCCTGTTTGGAGATTATTTTCATAGTGTTAGGATCGTGTTAGGAGCCATCGCCCTCCTTTCTTTAACTTATTGATTCCCGGCCCATCGGCATGACGGACAATTTACCCTCAGTAAATCTTCGTCTTTGCTCATTTAAAACGCTTAATAAAATTGTTTCTGATTGTTAGGAAATTGCTAAATTCGGGTCATATTCCCATAAAGAGACACACCCGCCCCTTTATGGGAAATTCTCGAATTCCTAACGGTAGCGTGGAAGTCGGTGAGCGCTACCGGCGGAGTTGCCCATTCGTACAGGCATTTTTTGGACAATGAGGTCCACCGTGGGGATTTTCAGAAAGAAACGGTCCTGAGCGGGAAGCTATTTGCGGGCACGAGTAATTCTCTTATTGAAGGCGGAACGATTCATGCCGAGGAGCTGGGCGGCGACGGTCTGGTTGCCGTTTGCCCTCTTCAGCGCCTCATCGATGAGCATCGCTTCGGCGTCCTTGATGGTTGGAAGCCTCGGCCGCGAGGCGAGCTCTTCCGGCGAGGTGAAAAGGGGTGAGTCGGCGGGGACCGCGGCTAGCTGCGACTGACCGGATTTTGTAAGATGTCCGGCGATGAGCGCCGGCGACAGCTTATTCGTTCTTTCCATGCTCACGGCGTCGAACACGATGTTTTTCAGCTCCCGGACATTGCCGGGAAATGCATAGGCGGACAGCAGTGTGTAGAATTCCGGCGCAATGAGCGGTTTTGGCTTCTTGAGTTCATCGGCCGCCTGCCCGCAGAAATAATCGACCAGAAGCGGAATGTCCGCCGCACGGTCGCGAAGCGGCGGGAGGTCGATCTGGTGACTCTGCAGCCGGAAATAGAGGTCATTCCTGAAACTTCCCTCCCGGCGCATCGCGGCGATGTCTTTATTCGTCGCCGCCACCACACGGCTGTTCGAGTGCCTGAGCGAGTCGGACCCTCCCGAATAGTAGGCCTTCTCTTCGAGAAGCCGAAGGAGCTTTATCTGCATCTCCCTGGCGAGGTCGCCTATCTCGTCGAGGAAAAGCGTACCGTCGGCCGCCTTTGCGACCAAACCCTCGCGCCGCGTGGCCGCGCCGGTAAAAGCGCCCTTCTCATGGCCGAAAAGCGTATCGCTCACCATGGTTTCGTCCAGACCCGCAATATTAACCGACACAAACTCTCCGGAGCGACCGCTGGCCTCGTGAATGGCCCTGGCCACCATCTCCTTGCCCACCCCGGTCTCGCCGGAGATGAGTACCGGCATCGGCGTCGGAGCGATGGCCTCGATGTAACGGAATATCCTTGCCATTTTCGGATCGCGGGTAACGAACGCCCCGAAAACCTCCGGCCGGTTGAGACGGTCGGTGAAAAGCGACTCCCTGAGCCGGCCGTTCTCGTTGCGGATATCGACCAGGTCCATGGCGCGCCGGACGCTGGTGAGCAACCGGTTTTTTTCGACCGGCTTGACCAGATAGTCGAATGCGCCGAGCCGCATGCATTCGACCGCGGTATCGACGCTGTTGAGCGCGGTGATCATGATGACCGGGATTTCGGGAAACGACCTGATGATCTGCGGGAGCAGCTCGGTTCCCTTGCATCCCGGCATGAGGACATCGAGCACCACGACGCCCATCCGCCGCCCCGCGAGGGTGGAGAGGGCCATGCCGCTGTCGGGGCAGGTGACCGTCTCGAAACCGCCCATACGAAGGGTCAATGACGCGCTCTGGAGAAAATCGGGCTCGTCGTCGACGAGAAATACCGGTAATGTCGTTTTCGGCAAATGACTCATGCCTGGTCCTTTCAGTAAACCAGCAGCGTGACAATGGCCTTCGTGCCCCTGCCCGGCGCAGATTCGATCCGCAGGTCGCCGCCGTGTTCCTTGATGATTGAATAGGAAATGGCCAGCCCGAGGCCGGTGCCGCCGATATCCCGTTTTGTCGTGAAAAAGGGATCCATGATATATTTCAGGTTCTCCGGCGGAATTCCCGCACCGCAATCTTCAACCGCTACGAGTACCCGCCGGTGATCGCTATCGTGACTCAGGGTAACGGTTACCGGGTCTTCCTTGTCTCTGGTCGCCTGGCAGGCGTTGGTAACCAGGTTGATCACCACCTGTTCAAGCCTCTGGAAATTGCCTTTGACAGGCGGCAGTGCGGCCTCCTCGATAACTTCGAATTTGTTGGTGGAGTTCCGGATGAGGTTGCCGAGGATGACCGCCGCTGCATCGATGACCGATCGTACCCGTATCTTCCGATCTATTTCACCGGGTTCCCGGCGGGAAAAATCCTTGAGGTTCCCGACGATCCTCTTTATCCGCAGTGCGCCCTCGTTGATACCGTGCAGGAGACCGGGAAGTTCGCTGCGCATTTCACTATAGGGAAGTCCTCCGAGCCTGAACTGCGGATGCTGCGCATAGTGGTCGTCGAGAACCGGCAGAATATCGTTCAGCATGTCCGAGAAATTCTCCCCGTTGAGAATAATGAAATTATTGGGGTTATTGATTTCATGAGCAATCCCCGATACCAGCGTGCCGAGCGTGGCCATTTTTTCCGTCTGGATGAGCTCCTGTTCCCGCACGTGCGCAAGATGTTCGGCTTTTTTCCTCGCCGTGATATCGCTCCCCACGAACAGGATTTCCCGGAGGTTTCCCGCATCATCGTAAATCGGGCGGTTGGTCCACGCGACCCATATCGGCTCCCCGTTTTTCGCGGTGACGATATCTTCAAAGTAAGGCTTGCGTTCGGGGTAATCGAGAATATCCCTGATATTCGAACCTCCGGCACCGCCGGCATCGCAGACAGGGGGTGGGAAAATATCGCGGATACTCTTTCCGTGAATTTCGCCGGTCGAAAACCCGAAAAGATCCTGGGCGTATTCATTAACAAACAGGATAGTGCCGCTCTTTTCGATGCGGATGATCGCGCTGTTCGCATTTTCAACGAGTTCGCGATAGTTCCGCCCATTTTCCTCAAGCTTCGAGAGCGTCGCCTGGATATGGCCGAGCAGAAGGTTGAAAGAGTCCGCAAGCCTGCCGATTTCGTCGCGGGAACGAATGACGATACGCTCGGAAAAACCCTTGCGCTCGGAGGTAATCTCTTCTGTCAAACACACCAGTTTATTGATCGGACCGGTAACCATGCCCGTAAAAAACACGGCGGCCAGAATGCTGAGCGCCAGAATGACCGATGCAAGGATAATCCGCTCCCGGAGGATCGAGGCGATTTCAGCTTCGGTCTGTTCGGACCGCTTCGCGATGGTCGCATCGATATCGTCGGTGGAACGCCCGGAGGCGATCACCCATCCCAGGGGGGCGAAAACGCGGCCATAGCAGAGGAGCGGCGCGCTGGAATCGGTTGCCGCGTTTCCCCTGAATACCGGCGCATCCGCTTCGACGAATTGTTCCCCCTGCCCCCGTACCTGCCGATTGACAGTTCTTACCGAAAGCAACAATTTCATCCTGACGGCTGCAGGAATGCCCTCGAGGTGGGGATGGATCAGGATGTGCAGGGTATCGCTCAGGTCCGATATCCAGAAGTAGCCGCGACCGTTGTCGTAGGTAACGTCTTTTATCTTGCTGAAAAGGCTCGCCACCTCGTCCCGGGAGAATGACTGCTGGTACTGCGCACCAATAAGCGAATACATGATGTCGACATGTTCCTTTATGGTGCTTTTCACCCGCGCGGTTTCATTGGTTCTGATCCGGGCGATGTCCTCCCCGCCCCTTCTGCGCGTCTGATAGACCGAGATGGCAAGAATCGCCGAGGAGGCGATAAAAACCAGGAGAACGATGAAGAGGGAGAGTTTTATTTTCAGGCTCATGGCGATCCTGTTAAATTATCATACGGTACTATCCGTGCAGTACGGTTGTTCCGCCGCTCGGTTCATCGCCGCTCCCCGCCCGCCATTGCGCCGGTTCCGCCGATGGCCCTGAAGAGCGCATACTGCGCCTTATTGTACTCCCCTACCACCGCGGCGTAATCGGCACGCGCCCGCGCCAGGTCCTGCTGCGCCTGGATTACTTCGAGAACGAGACCCATGCCGAACTCCTTGCGCTGCTCGGTCAGGCGCAGCGTCTCCTCGGCGGTCGAAACCGTGGTCCTGATCGCCGCAATCTGATCGGCAAGGGACTGGACCCGCGCGTGGCTCTCCACCACTTCGCGGGTGATCCGGTCATGCAGTTTTTCTCCGGAGAGCCTCGCTTCGTCGACCCTCGCCTCGGCCGCATGGATCCGCCCGAAGTCAAACAGGCCGCCCGGCCCGATCCGCCAGCCGAGCCCGACCAGAATGTCCTCGGTTGCGCCGAAGACCTTCGCGACGCTGTCGGGTCCGCCGCCGAACCCGCCGGCATAGGCGTCCAGGTTGACCGAAGGGACCAGGGGTCCGTACACCGCGCCGTTTTTCACCGCCTGCGCCGCCGCAAGGAGGGCCTTATATTGCTTCGGTTCGGGACGCAACGTGAATGCCAGGTGCACCAGGGAGTCTTGCGCGACGGCAGTATCCATGATGGTCAAGGGAACGAAATCGGCATCCTGCGCGTCCAGATCGACCGTGGAGTCGAGATGCAGGATCTCCACGAGCCGGGCGGCCTGTATTCGACGGCTTTCCACCACCTTGCGCAGGTCGACCCGGTACTGCTCGGTCTGCACGGTTACCCGCAGCTCATCCCCCTTGAAGGCGATGCCCGCGCCCACCGCCTCATGCAGCTGGTTCTGATAATCCTGCGAGATGCGCACGGCCTCGGTCGCCACACCCACGAGCTCTTTTGCGCTGAGCAGGTCGTAGTACCCCTGCACGGCCGCCAGGGATGCATCGAGCTGCTGCGACTCGAGCGCATGGCCGGCCGCCGTGACAATTTGTTTTGCGGCAAGCAGATGGTAGATGGCGTCCCCGATGGCAACCTCGGCCGAAAGCGTACCGCCCGGGGCATAGGACTGGTAATGGGCCTCGTCGATGGCTCCGGTCGAGGAGGATTGCGCGAGACCGTCGAGGCGATGATACCCGATGCCCGGCGAGATCCACGGGAAGAACTGCTCGACCGCGACCGTCTTGTCGGCCTGCGCCTCGCTCAGGCGCTGCCGCGCGACCTGGATATCGAGGTTCCGCGCCCCGGCCAGGCGCAGGACGGTCGGCAGGTCGATCGGATAGGACGCTTCCTGTGCCCCGGACGGGCTTTGCGCAAGCAGCCCGAGGGCAACCATCATCACCCGCAGGGCAAATTTTTCGATGAACCGCTTCACCTTGCCTCCGACACGTTTACCGGCCTGCCATCCGTAATCGATTGCCTGCCGACTATAATTACCGGCTCTGCGGAATCCAGCCCGCCGGCGATTTCGGCATGGGTACTGTCGGTAATCCCGATGGTAACGGGAGTTTTCCCGGCCGTGTTATTCTTCACGGTAAAAACGAATGCGCCCGATTTTTCCTTGATCACCGCTTCGAGCGGCACCAGCAGGGCGTCCTTCCTGCGCTCGACGCCGAGCTTGACTTTGATATACATGCCGGGGCGAAGCTCCATGCCGGGATTCGGAATTTCGATCTCCGCGATCATGGTCCTGGTCGATGGATCGAGCGCGTACTCAAACCGGGTGACGGTGCCGGAAAATACGCGGCCCGGCAGTTCCGCGGCAGTGACGGCAACCCGGGTCGAAGTGGTCACAAAGGGGGCCTCGATTTCGGGCACGGCGACATCGAGCCGCACGCGGCTGAAGTCCATGAGCGTCACCACCGCCGAGGTGGCGGCGGCGCTGCCCGAGGTGGCGGCCGGAATGAACGCGCCGGGATCGACGAACCGGCGGGTGATGATACCGGTAAACGGCGCGACGACGTCGGCATAGGCCAGCAGGTCATGGATCCGCTTCAGATTGGCTTTTGCGACATCGAGCTGCGCCTTCGCCTCGTCAACCGTCAGCGGCACGACGAGATCCGGCGCCTTGCTCATGGCCTCGCTGAGGCGGCGGTAATTGACCTCCGCGACCTCCAGCTCGGCTTCGTACCGGGGCAGCTCGGCGAGCAGTTCGGGGTCCTCGATATGGGCCAGGATTTCGCCTTTCCTCGCCGGATCGCCCTTATCGACCGCAATGGTCTTCAGGTAGCCCGGAATCTTGGCGTACAGGGTCGTCGCGAAGTAGGCAATGATGGTGCCGGGAAGGGTGATGGACCGCACGATCTCGCCGCGCACGGGATGGACGGTCGTTACGTCGAGGGGAGGCGGCTCGGACTTGACCGGAGGGTGACCGCACCCTCCAAGCAGGGCGACAAGCGTCGCGCCGATCAACCACTTATAGGAACGATGGATTTTCATAGGCACCTTTGGTTCAGGAGGAATGTTTCTTAACTGCATGATGTGTGGAACCGGCCGGATCATTTGGATCAAGCGACGGTGAGCGCCGGCTTGTACGCCCCTGCACCAGAGCGAAGACCGAGGGCAGAATCAGGAGCGTTGCCAGCGTGGCCACTGCCAGGCCGCCGACGACCGCACGGCCGAGCGGCGCGGTCTGCTTACCGCTCTCCCCCAGGCCAAGCGACAGCGGCAGCATGCCGGCGATCATGGCCAGACTCGTCATCAGGATCGGGCGAAGGCGGCTCTGGGCGCCTTCAACCGCGGCGAGGTCGGCCGCGGCTCCGCTCATCCTGTCCCGTTCGGCAAACGTAACGAGCAGGATGGCATTCGCGACGGCGACGCCGATCGCCATGATCGCGCCCATGAACGACTGGATGTTGAGCGTCGTCCCGGTCAGCCACAAGGTAAAGATGACCCCCGAAATGACGGCCGGCACCGTGGAGACGACGATGAGCGAAAGCTTTACCGACTGAAAATTTGCCGCCAGGAGCAAAAATATCGCCGCCACGGCGAGCAGGAGCCCGGTTTGCAGCCCGTTGAACATCTGCCGCATGGGCACCACCTGTCCGCGCAGACTCTCCTCGACGCCGCGCGGCGGCGACCCGAGCTCCTTCAGGGCCTTCTCGACCTGCGCCGCCACGCTGCCGAGATCGGCGCCCGCGATGTTGGCGGTCACGGTAATCATGCGCTGCGAATTGTAACGGTCGTACTCGGCGACCATGGTTCCCTCCTTGACGTTGGCAACATCGCGCACCAGGACCGGCTTGTTGTCGATATAATCAACCGGAATATTCTGGACCTCTTCCCTTGAGTTCATCGCCGGCTGGGGAACCTGTACCTGGATCTGGTAGGCGACGCCGGTATTCGTATCGGCCCAGTAGATCGGCGTCACGAACCGGCTCGACCAGGTCGCCGTGGTCAGCGCATGCGAGACCCTCGCCATCTGGACGCCCATGATCCCGGCCCGTTCGCGGTCGACGTTCACATTGACCGTAGGATAGTCGAGGGACTGGCCGAACTGCACATCGCGGAGCGCCTTGATCCCGAGGAGCTTCTGCCGGACCTTTTCGGCGAAGGCGCGATCTTCGGTAAGATCCAGCCCGCTGACCGCGACCTCGATCGGCGTGTTGGCGCCAAGGCTCATCACCTGGCTCACGACATCGCCCGGCTCAAAGGAAAATTTGACATCAGGAAGCTCGTCGGCGAACCTCTTCCGGAGCCGTTCCTTGAGCTCTTCGATCGCGACCTTCGTTCCCCTTTTGAGCTGTACCTGCAGCACGGCTTCCTGCGATCCCTGGTTCCAGAGGTAGATCAGGTTGACGGCGTAATTGGCGCTGTGGACGCCGATAAACCCGAGCGAAAAAGCCACATTTTCCGCGCCGACCTCCTGCTTGATGATATCGAGAACCCGGAGGGTGACGGCCTCGGTTCCGTCGATCTGCGTGCCGGTCGGTGCGCGCAGCCTGATCTTGAACTGACCCGTATCCACCCGGGGAAAGATCTCGGTGCCGAGGTGGGTGCCGATGATGGCTATCACCGCACCGGCCACGAGCAGGTAGGTCACCACGACCTTTTTGCGATGGAGAACCACCCACTGAGCCAGGCGGGTGTACTTCGCGCGGAACCGGACAAACCCCCCTTCCTTTTTTTTCATCTCCCCGGCACTCTGTTCGTGCGACCGCAGGAACCAGATCGTGAGGATCGGCAGAAGCGTGTTCGCTAAAACGTACGAGGCGACCATGGAAAATCCTACCGCAAGCGACATCGGCAGGAACATCGCCCGTGCCACGCCGACCATGAAAAGGGCGGGAGTGAACATCGCCAGTATGCAGAGCATGGCGAGGAGCTGGGGCGCGGCGGTCTCGATGGTACCGTCGCAGGAGGCAAGGGCCATATGCTTTCCCCGGCCGTGGTGCACATGGATGTTCTCGATGCAGACCGTGGCCTGGTCGACCAGGATCCCCACGGCAAGCGCCAGCCCGCCGAGGGTCATGATGTTGATGGTCTGTCCGGTCATCCACATGAAGAGCAGCGCGGTCATGAGGGAGAGCGGGATGATGATGACGACGAGAAGTGCGCTGCGGAGATCGCCCAGGAAGAGAAGGATCATGAGGCCGGAAAGCAGGGCGCCCAGCGCGCCTTCGATCGTCAGGCCCGAGATGGCCCGGGTCACATACGGGGACTGGTCGAACTCATAGCTTACCTTGACATCGGGAGGCAGTACGGACTGAAACCTCGGGAGGTTCTTTTTAACGATATCGACCACCGAGAGCAGGGAGGCGTCGGCGCGTTTGGTGACCGGCATGTAGACCGTACGGCGGCCGTTAACGATGGCATAACAGGTGACGATGTCCGTGCCGTCCTCCACCGTGGCGACGTCGCGGAGGAATATTGCCGGGTACACGCCGCTCCGGATCGGCACGGCTTCGAGGTCCTGTATGTTTTTGACCACGGAATTCAGCGGTACCATCGGATACATGCCGGCAATCGGAATGTTGCCGGAGGGGCTGATGATATTCGCGGACGTGATCGCCGAGACGATTTCATCGGGGGACATGTTGTAGGCGCGGAGACGATCGGGCTTGACGCTTATGACGATGCTGCGCGCGCTCCCGCCGAAGGGCGGCGTCCCCGACACGCCGGGCAGCGAGGAAAACATCGGGCGCACCCGGTTGAGCGCCTCGTCCTGCATCTCGCGCACCGATCGGGTCTCGCTGGAAAACACCAGGTCGCCGACCGGCACGCCGCCGGCATCGAACCGCAGGACAAACGGCGGCACGGTCCCAGGCGGCATGAAGGCACGGGATCGGTCGACCTCGGCCACGGTCTCGGACATGGCCTGGGCCATGTCGGTACCCGGATAAAATTGCAGCTTGATCAGCGCCGCGCTCTGGATAGACTTCGATTCAATATGTTCGATGCCGGTGATGTAGAGAAAATGATATTCATAGTAATAGGTGAGATATGCCTCCATCTGCGAGGGATCCATCCCGCCGTAGGGCTGGGCAACGTAGATCGTCGGGATCCCGAGGGAGGGAAAAATGTCGCGCGGCATCATGCGAACCGCGAGAAGGGATCCGAGAGCCACGGCCGCGACCGCAATGACGACGGTCACCGGACGACGTAATGCAGGCTGAACAAGATTCATGATTTTTCCCGATTATTCATACCGGAAGAGCGCATGGTGGTATGGTGCCTAAATTTCAAATTCAGTATTTGTTTGCTGCAACAATCATGCCGCAGGACATTTTTTTATAATTCTTTAAATAACAATATGTTATATATTTCGATGAATAGAGCAACTCTGGGAAAATAGTCCCCGTCCTCCCGCTATTTCGGAATATCATGTTGAAATTATTGGAATTAGATAAGTGGGGACAAATGTCTCTTTGACTTAAGAAAGACCCTTGAAGGGCAGCCCGCATTACCCTCCACCTGACCGGCTCCATGATCATTCGATGGTCGAGGCGATTGAAACCGATCGGGTTGTAGACTGCCCTGAAAAAAACGGGGCGAAAAAAGTCGATTCCCTTTCCCTTGAGCGGATGGTTCTCTGCCTCCCGGATATCTCCTGAATATCCGGGAGGCAGAGGGGAGCAATTACCGGTGACCAGCCCCCCTGGCCTCCGCCACCACTAAAGCCGACGGGCAACTCTGTTTGGTCAATCGGAACGCTATTCACTCATCGTCCACCATGCCCACCTCCACCGTGTCCTCCACCACCATGCCCACCGCCGAATCCCCCTCTTCCGCCTCGTCCGCCGTAGGCTCCATAGCCGTGCCCCCGCCCGTATCCACCCGGACCTCCGTAGTAGAAGCCGCCGTAGAAGTAAGGCCAGGCATCGCCACCATACCAAGGGTCATAGTAATAGGGACTCCCATACCCCGGCGAATAGTAATTCGGCTGAGGATTCTGCCAGCACCGCAGCTGCAGGATCTCAAGCAATGGATAGGGGTACAGAAGGTGTCCGAGCGGTTCCTCGCCGATGCCGGTAATTCTTCCGGCGAGGATGACCCTGCCCCCCTTTTGGTAGAGGTAAGGGTCCAGGAATGCATCGATGTGCGCCTTGAACCGTCCCCTGGTGTACGTCTCCGGAAGCGGATAACCGTCCTTATCGAGCGGCGTTTCCAGAATTGTCAACTCGCTCCCCGATGAATCGTTCAGCGTTGCCAGGATGCTACCGCCCCATATCACCACCTCTCCATCATAGCGGTAAGGTCGACTCTGCACCGTTGAAACGGTAAGATCGCCAGCCGCCTCCTTCCGGTACTGCTTTTCAATAGGATAAGGCGTACATGCCGCTATCAGAAGTAGTGCCAATCCTCCTCCCAGCGACTTGATTAATGAACCTTTCATGGTTGACCTCCTTACAAAGCATTGTCCTTCAAACTCCCGATCGATTGACGGTCTCCCCGTGCGGAAAAAACATTATAAAGGAGCTCCCCGGCATTGTAGTACAACAGCCGTGCCATTTCGTGCCAAGAGTGTAACCTCTTGAACTGGAGTAGATAAGGGTTTTCGTTGATCGGCCGGGAAAAGCGACTTTAATCCCTCCCCGGCTCACGGCAACATGCATTTCATTGAATTATATGGAGCTATAGGGGAAGAGACAAATGTCCCTCTTGCCGAAATGTACCGAGCCGACGGGAGAGAATCGATCCCTTTCCGGCACAAAAATTCTTGTAAGGGCGGTCATTGGATTGCATGACAAAAGGGGCTTGGCTATTTGGGGGCAACCGACGGGATCGCGGCGTTGCAATGCAACACCAGGGGAAGCATCGCACCAATTGGTGCACCATAAAACGACAAAAACATAAATTTTGTGGCATATTTTTTGCTTTATATTTAATTCATGTTAAATGATTGGGATCATCTGCCGAAAGGGATTTCTTATGAACTTATCACTAAAGATGAGTGCCATCGCGGTGCTCGGCTGCGCGATTATCCTCGTGGGCGGGTGCGCCTCCTCAAGCCTCGTGAAAATCTGGCATGACCCCTCCTATCAAGCTCCACCGCTCAAAACGATGCTGGTTATTGCGGCGAGAAAGGATGGGGAGAAGCGACATATATGGGAAGATGCTTTCAGCGGGGAGCTTGCCCGGCATGGCGTAGCGGCAACCCCCTCCTATCGTTTTTTCCCGGATCATTTGCCCGACACCGGCCAGGTAATCTCATTAGTAAAACAGGGCGGCTTCGGCGGCATTATGATTATTCGCAAGCTTCCCTCCAAAATTCATCTCCGTTTTGTCCCGGCATATTTGGACCATAGCTCCTTCTGGCCGGACTACTCGGAGTGTTATAGCGAAGCGGAACCGGAATGGGACATTGATACGCTAAGGGTGGATTTCCGTGCGATCGATGTCATAGCAACTGACAGAGGTGGTCATTTGATATGGCGGGCGACGAGCAAAACGAGATATCCCGTCATGGTACGGGATGTTTATCCCGACATTGCCCGCAAGGTGACGGCCGAACTGGCGCACGGAAAAATTATTAGCCCGGAAAATTGAGCCGGAACCGAGCTTGCATGGAATTTCCGGTGGACAGTAAAATAGCAAGTGGCTTTTCTCGACATTTTTTTCCGCATGCCTTTTGCTGGAGTAGTAGCGATTACATCAGAATAAGGAGCATCCTATGAAAATCGCAGGGAAAGCGGTTGCAATAGCATTGTGGGGGAGCCTGGCCATCCTTACCGCCGGCTGCGCCTCCTCAAGCCTCGTGAAAATCTGGCATGACTCCTCCTATCAGACCCCGCCGATGAAAAGCATGCTGATTATTGCGGTGAGGAAGGATGGGGCGAGGCGACACCTGTGGGAAGATGCCTTCGCCCGCTCGCTTGCGGGGCACGGCGTAAATGCGGTTCCCTCGTATCGTCTGTTCCCTGATTCACCGCCCGACACCAGCCAGATAATCTCTTCGGTGAAACCAAACAGCTTCGACGGCATCATGGTCATTCTCAGGCTCCCGACCGATACGCTGACACGCTACATTCCGGCCTACTCCTATATCGACTCCTACTGGCCGCGGTACACGGCCTACTATGGGGAGGGAGAGCATGAGGCTTACGTCGACACGCAAATGGTGGATATTCGCGCCATCGATGTCATAACGACCGGTAAGGGTGGCCATCTGATCTGGAGCGCGCAGAGCACGACGACCTATCCCGGTCACGTGAGCGACGTTCATCGCGGCATCGTCCGCAAGGTGACGGCCGAACTGGCGCGCAGGGGTATCATCGGTGCCGCTCCATAAGCAAGCTTCCCGGCAACTATGGCCGGATAGAGCCGGATCCGAGATCAGGCTCTATTCCCGACTTTCGGAAGACCGACGTCAACCTTGTCCCTGTTTTGAGCGCCATGGTGCTTGATAATCATGCCCGAGACGGCAAACGTCGCCTCCTCGGCGATGTTGGTTGAAAGATCCGCGATGCGTTCCAGGTTCTTGCAGATCCTGATGATATCGAGCGCGGTTTCAAAGGCCATTTCGCGGCCGAGCACCCTGGTTTTTACCTCCTCGGTTATGGCGATATTCAACTGATCGATCCTTTCGTCGCGGGAGAGGACCTCGCGCGCCTTCACCACATCCTGCCTGAAGAAGCTGGCAAGCGCCTCGCTCAGGATGAGATTGCATAAATCGGCCATGGTCGGCAATTCGAGGAGCCCGACCGTTTCTCCGGGAGAGCGGACCAGCGGAGACAGGCTGATTGCCGATTCGGCGATATTGACCGCATGGTCGCCTATCCGTTCGAGGATGGCATTGATCTTCTGGATCGAGATGATCGAGCGAAGGATCTGGGGCGGCAGGCTGCCGAGAGTGAGCAGGCTGTAGGTCGAGTTATCGATATCGATCTCATAGGAGTTGATTGCCTTATCGGCGTCGATAACGTTGCGGGCCATGATAATGTTCGGCTCAAACAGCGCCTTGAGCGCATTCTCAAGCGCCTTTTTAACGAGATCGGCCATCATGGACAGTTGATCGTGAGAAATGTCGATTGTAGCGTGCGGCTCCTGGTATACCGTCATCATAGTCCCTCCCTTTTTCATTGCACTGAGAAGATAACCCTCGAATGTTAGCGGCGTATTGCAGGACGGTGAGGAGTTCTCCCCGGACCGGATTACGCTTGATTTTCCATGGCTGCGTTGTTATAATCAGGAGCATTTTTTCCCGCGATGCCCCGATGGGGATCCGATATGTTTTTGTCGATTCGGCCCCCGATGTAACGCAAATTTAACGGCTCACGCATAACGGAACAATAAATGCCGCGTATTTTGTCCTTGCCTGGAATTGCTTTTGTGCATCGTACACCTTTGGAGGAGACGGCAACGTGCAACAGTACGGCGAGAAAAAGATCCGATTCGGCATAAGCTCACGACTCAACCTGCTCCTGGGCCTGGCCATTGTCCTTTTCAGCTGGCAGATCAGCAATATCTTCGTAGGCTATACAAGTCGGGAGATCGCCGCTGAGCTCACGCAGCGCATGGCGCTCCTGCTTAAAACGCTGTGCGTCTCGGCCGAGGTACCGTTCCAGACGGGCGATGTCATGGAAATCGCCAAATTCGGGACCGCGGCGATGAAACAGAAGGACGTTGTCGGCTGCAAAATTATGGATGCAAGCGGCAACGTTCTTTTCCTCAACACGAAATCGAACCGGAACCAGGCGAAATGGATCGTCGATACCGTAATCGAAGCGGAATCGTCGTTCGATAAAAAAAGCGGGGCCTACCTTATGGTGTACAAACCGACCGGTACCATCGCGATCGAGGTCTCCTATGCGGAAATTGCGCAAAGCCTGCGCAGTACCAAGAGGTCGGTGCGGCTCCTGAGCCTCGCCATACTGATTCTGCTTCTTATCGTGACCACGCTCGTTACCCGATTCCTGCTCACGCGGCCGATCCGGAGGCTGATCAAGGGAACGCAGCGGGTGTCGCGGGGTGACCTCGACTACCGGGTGCCCGTTACCGGCAACGATGAAATCGGCGCGCTGGGCGAAGCGTTCAATGCCATGGCCGCGGAACTGTCGAAGACGTTTAATGAGGTCAAGGTTACCATGGAAGCGCTTACCGCAGCGAAAGAGGAAGCCGAGGTCGCCAGCAAGGCGAAGAGCGATTTTCTCGCGAGCATGTCGCATGAACTGCGCACCCCGCTCAACGCCATCATCGGTTTTGCGCAGGTACTCCAGGAGCAATACTTCGGCCCCCTCAATGAAAAGCAGGCCGGGTATGTCCGGGACATCGCGGAGAGCGGAGAGCACCTGGCAAACCTGATAAACGATATTCTTGACCTGTCGAAGGTCGAGGCCGGAAAGATGACACTCGATCTTTCGTCTGTTCACCTGAAACCTCTTCTGGAAAACAGCACGGTCATGATAAAGGAAAAATGCCTGAAGCACGGCATCTCCCTCGGCATTTCGGTTCCCGAAGAACTTTCGGAAACGGAACTCCTCGCCGACGAGCGCAAACTCAAGCAGATCATGTACAACCTGCTCTCGAACGCAGCAAAATTCACCCCGGACGGGGGAGCGATCCGGATTTCGGCCGGTCAAAGCATGGCCGGGCAGGGGTGTCCGGCCATTGAGGTAAGCGTGGCGGACACCGGGATCGGCATCACCCCCGACGACCAGATCAAAATTTTTCAGGAGTTCTATCAGGTAAAGGGCGGCCTGACCTCAAAAACTCCCGGTACCGGGCTCGGGCTTTCCCTGACCAGACGGTTCGTGGAATTGCACGGTGGTTCGATAAGGGTTGAAAGCGAAGGGCACGGGAAGGGGAGTGCATTCAGATTCGTCCTCCCGGTTCAACCGAAAAACGCTTGTACCGCTTGATGCAGCAAAGACTGACCCAACACGATCAACATTGACAGCTGCCGCATGAATTAAACAACCGGAGCGGACATTATGGGAAAATCCATCCTGATCGTTGAAGACGACCCGAAAAATATGCGGTTGTTCCGCGACCTTCTCCAGGTAAAAGGGTACGAAACGTTCGAAGCGACCGATGGCCGACAGGGGGTCGACAGCGCCCGGCTTCGCCGGCCCGGTCTCATCCTGATGGATATCATGCTGCCGGTTTTAAACGGCATCGAGGCAATCAGGATTCTCAAGGCCGATGTCGAAATGCGGATGATCCCGATCATCGCACTGACCTCATTCGCCCTGCCGAATGAAAAACAGCGGATTTTTGAGGCCGGGGGGGATGGGTATATGCTGAAACCCGTCAATATCAGGGCGCTCATCACCAAAATCAAGAAATACCTGCGCGAATAATTTCGCGCTGCCGCCGCGTAACTATATCAAGGAGAGAATATGGAAAAAAAACCCGTCATTCTGGTGGTCGACGATGAAGAACGAAACCTCAGGCTCCTGGAGTCGGTGCTTGTTCCGCGAAACTATACGATTGTGGTTGCCCGCGATGGCGCCGAGGCGCTCGCAAAGGCCGTGAGCGAAGTTCCCGAAGTCATCCTGCTCGACGTCATGATGCCGGTCATGGACGGATTCGAGGCATGCCGCCGTCTCAAGGCCGACGCTCAAACCGCTTCGATCCCGGTGCTGCTCGTTACCGCGCTCGAAGCGAGGGCCGACCGGCTCAAGGGGATCGAGGCCGGAGCAACCGACTTTATTTCGAAGCCGATAGACATGGAATACCTGCTCCTCAAGGTCCGCAATGCGCTGTACGCCAAGAGTCTTCTCAATACCGTACAGAAGAACTATGAACAGCAGAAACAGCTCGAAGAGGTACGCGATAAGCTGACCCATATGATCGTCCACGATCTCCGCACCCCGCTCATGGGCATCAGCGGCAACCTTGAGCTATTGAAAATGCAGGCCGGGAGCCTCATGAACGCCGACCAGCTGCGCTACGTCGATCATTCGAACTTCGCCGTCTGGTCCATGGTCGAACTGGTCAATTCCATCCTTGCTGTCAATCGTTTTGAACAGGGCAACATCGAAATCAACCTCAACCAGGATAACCTGAAAGACATCGCCTTCGAGGCGATCGATCTTCTTGGATCGCTGAAATCGAAATGCAATATTATGGTATCCTGTTCGCCCGAGCCGGTATCGGCGCTGTGCGACCGGGACCTCATCCGCCGCGTGATGTTGAATCTCCTGAGCAACGCGGTGAAATTTACCACGAGCGGCGATAAAATACGGATAGCCATAACCGCGGAAACGGCGGGGATCCGCGTAAGGGTCAGCGATACCGGCCCCGGCGTTCCGGAACAGTTTCACAAGAAGATCTTCGAAAAATTCGGCCAGGTTGCCATGAGCAAGGAACGCATGATGTATTCGACCGGCCTCGGACTCGCCTTCTGCAAGATGGCGGTGGAGGCCCACGGCGGCGAGATCGGCCTTGAAAGCGAGGAGGGGAAAGGCAGTACCTTCTGGTTCTTCCTGCCCTGTACCGCGAAGGACAAGGCGGCCGGATCTCCGGTTGCGGCGAACGCATAAGTCCGGGGAGGGGGAGGGTAAACCGGATCATGCGCTTCTAACCGATCCCTAACGGAACGGCAATGTTTCCGGGCTATCTTTTTGTCATGCTGCACTCAATTGCCGTCGGTCTGATCGCCCTGACCATGGGGTTCGCCTGCCTGTACACGACGCTCATCATTATTCACCGTCCGCGCCGGACAACAGCACTCCGTGGAATTTTTCCGGCAGCGGGTTGCCGGCAA
>CAZYYB010000020.1:20592-35654 GCA_964651515.1 uncultured Fibrobacteraceae bacterium | reverse complement strand
AAGAGTGCCCAGGACCGGAATCGAACCGGTACAGCCGTTGCCAGCCGAGGGATTTTAAGTCCCTTGTGTCTACCTATTCCACCACCCGGGCGATCATGCAGGGGAGTCCTAAAATAATATTTTGCCGGCGGGGCGGAAACGGACACTTTACAGCTATCCAAAAAAATAGCCCCGCAGGACAATACATGCTCCTGCGGGGCGTGGTGATCCTTTGGCGGACGACGGTCCGGATATCAGATCAAATTGTTATCCACCATCTTCGAGATGGCCTTATAGAGCGACGTTTCGATAGGATACCCGTCCTCCTGGATCTTCTGCTTGATCGCTTCCACGAGCGGCGTCCTGACCTCCTGCATCGAGCCGATAACCTCCTGGAGCTTCGACATGTTGACCGAAGTATCAGAAAGTTGGACATTTGCGCTGTCCGAAGCCGAGTTTCCCTGCGGGGCGCTTTTTTTCGCCGGCGTTTGCGTCGCCGGATTGTAAGTGTTCACCCCGTAAGCTGCAACCGAAATCTGTGACATCGTTACCATGGCGTACCTGCCTTTCTCGGGGGGTTTTTCCATCCCTGGAATCGTGATCCTTCCGTGGATTCCCGCCCCATGTCACCCTCCCGCCGTCCTGCGGGAAGATTACTTGTTGATCTCATTTAATGTATCGGATATTCGGGGGGATAGCTTTAGGTAATTCATCGCACGGGGTACGGCGGCGGGAGCAATGGGTCCTGGGAGGGCAAATGCCCGGAGGGGCGGGAAGCCTGCGTGGGAGCGGATGTCCGGGGCTACGGGCTCCGGCTCTTATTTTTCTTCCGCATATCGAGGATCATGTCCCGCAGCCGGGCCGCTTTTTCGAACTCCAGTTCGGCCGCCGCACGCGCCATCTCCTTTTCGAGCTCGCCGATCGAATGCTTCGTCCGCGCGCGTTCCTTCTTGCCGACCGGAGTTTTCGTGAACGCCGTCTCCTCGGCAACCAGGGGGATGGCGGGCTCCGCCGGCTCCCCGTACGGGGTGATCCCTTCGCGGATAGTGCGCTGGATGCTCTTCGGCTCGGTGCCGTGTTCCTTATTGTAGGCGAGCTGACGGTTGCGTCGCCGCGAACTTTCGTCGACCGCCTTTTTGATTGAGCCGGTTACCGTATCGGCATAGAGGATGATCCGGCCGCTGATGTTTCGCGCCGCCCGGCCCGCGATCTGGACGATCGATCGCGTCGAGCGGAGGAACCCCTCCTTATCGGCGTCGAGGATGGCGACCAGCGCCACCTCCGGCAGGTCGATTCCTTCGCGGAGCAGATTGATGCCCACGAGGATATCGAATTCACCCTTGCGCAGATCCCGCAGAATTTCGGTCCTCTCGAGCGTGTCGATCTCGGAATGGAGGTAGCGCACGCGGAATTCGAGCGATTCGAGGTATTCCGTCAGGTTTTCGGACATCTTCTTGGTGAGCGTGGCGACGAGTGCGCGTTCCTTCTTTTCCACGGTCACGCGGAGCTGTTCGATGAGGTCGTCGACCTGATTCTTCGCCGGCCTGATCTCGATGGGAGGATCGACCAGATGGGTGGGCCGGATCACCTGCTCCACGATGAGTCCGCCGCTTTTCTGCAACTCGTAGTCGCCCGGGGTCGCGGAGACATAGACGACCTTGTCCTGGAGCGCCTCGAATTCACCGTACCTGAGCGGCCGGTTATCGAGTGCGCAGGGGAGACGGAAGCCGTGTTCGACCAGCGTATCCTTCCGGGCCCGGTCGCCGTTGAACATCCCCTGCACCTGCGGAATCGAGACATGGGACTCGTCGATGATGAGGAGATACGGTTTCTTGAAAAAATCGATCAGGGTATAGGGCCTCGTGCCGGGCTCGCGGCCGTCGATGATGCGGGAGTAGTTTTCGATGCCGTTGACATACCCGACCTCCTTGAGCATCTCCATATCGTAGCGGGTCCGCTGTTCGAGCCGCTGCGCTTCGAGGAGTTTGTTCCTGCCGCGCAGGAGTCCGAGCTGCTCGTCGAGCTCTTTCCCGATCTCCGTGACCACCTCCTCCATGGTAACGCCGACGGTCATGTAGTGCTTCGCCGGGAAGATCGTGACCTCGTCGACATCGGAGATGGCTTTGCCCGTTACCGGGTGCACCCGTCGGATCGCCTCGACCCGGTCACCGTAGGTTTCGATGCGGAGGGCGACCTCCTCGTAGGCGGGATGGATTTCAAACACGTCCCCGCGTACCCGGAAGGTCCCTCGCCTGAGTTCGATATCGTTGCGGGTGTACTGCATGTCGGTAAGTTTCAGGAGAAAATCGCGACGGTTGATCGGGTCGTTTTTCCTGAGCAGGACGCTCGATGCGGCGTAGGCCTCCGGCGACCCGATCCCATAGATGCACGAAACGCTCGCCACGATGATGACGTCACGCCGCGCCAGGAGCGAACTCGTCGCCTTGAGGCGGAGCCGGTCGATCTCGTCGTTGATCATGGACTCCTTGGCGATGTAGGTATCGGTCGAGGGGATATAGGCTTCGGGCTGGTAGTAGTCGTAGAAGCTGACGAAGTACTCCACCGCGTTGTCCGGGAAAAACTCGCGGAACTCCTGGAAAAGCTGGGCCGCCAGGGTCTTATTGTGCGAGATGACGAGGGTCGGCATCTGCACCCGTTCGATGACGTTCGCCATGGTGAACGTTTTGCCCGAGCCGGTAACGCCCAGGAGTACCTGGTGATCGGCTCCCCGCCGGATCCCGTCCACGAGCTGCTCGATGGCCTCGGGCTGGTCTCCGGCGGGCTGATAGGAAGCTTTGATCCGGAAGTTCATACCCAGAAAATACGTTGTCCTGCCCTTGTTCCGTCTGCCGTGGCCGCCATCCGGCGCTGGGGGCGGGTTGCAGGGTGGGCCGGCCGGATCCCGTTTTACTCTGCTGTCAACAATCCGGTACCGTGTGGAAGCGAAAAAAAGAAGCAGGCGCCCTTGTCGGTCTCGGCTTCGGCAAAAACCCGGCCCCCGTGACGCTCGATGATCCGCTTGACTATGGCGAGACCGATGCCCGTGCCTTCGAAATCGGCGTGCGAGGGGAGGCGGTGGAAAACTTCGAACAGCTTCCCTGCCTCGCCCTGGTTGAAGCCGACGCCGTTGTCCTTGACATAATACACGGTTTCGCCGTCGCCGGTCCGGCTGCCGAGTTCAAGCTCCGCCCGCGGGCGGATCCGCGTAAACTTGATCGCATTGCCGATAATATTCGCCAGGACCTGACGCAGCAGCGCCGGGTCGCCGAAACCGGGCGGAAACCGCGCGTCGTCGATCAGGAGGGAGATGGTCCGGCCGGGATGCAACATGGCCAGCTCACCGAAGGTCTCGCGGGCGAGGGCCGCCATGTCGACCGCCGTGCAGGTCAGGTCGATCCTTTCCAGCCGGGAGAGATCGAGGAGCCCTCTGACGATGTCCGCCATTTTCCTGCCGCTGTCCCGGATGGTCTGGATGAGATAGTTTCCCTCGCTCCCGAGTTTCCGGCGGTACTCCTCATCCTGGAGGAGGTAGGTGAATGATTCGATGATCTGCAACGGCGTCCGCAGATCGTGTGAAACGCTGTAATTGAACGAATCGAGCTCCCGGGTACGCTCTTCGAGAATCGCCTGTTTTTTCTTGCTCGTCAGATCGTGCATGGTGAGCAGGATTTGGGGGCGGCGTCCGCCCTCCCGGTCCATCCTGCATCCGCTGATCATGAGATTTTTCCTGCCCGAGGCGGGGAACACGGCTTCAAGTTCGAAATCGTCGAACCGCCGGTGCTCCGCGAGGACCCTGAGCAGGAGATCGCGAAGGACGGGCAGATTCCATTTGCCTTCGAGTATCCCGAAAAACGAGGCGCCCTCGATCTGGTGGGGCAGGCTCTGGAAGAAGGAGTGGAAAACCGGGTTGGCGAAGACGACCCTGAGGTCGCGGTCGAGAATGACGATGGGTTCGCGGATGGTGTAGATGATGCTCCAGGCGAGGATCCGGTCGTTTTCCGCGGTTTTTGCCCGCCGTTGCAGAAGGGTATTGTCGATGATCTGGGTCCGGCAGATCGGCCGCGTGAAACCGGGCGGTTTCACCGCCCTGCTTACCAGAAGAAAATGTCTCCCTTCCGGGAATCTTTCGGACGAGAGCGAAAGTTCGAGCGTGTGCGGCGTGCGGGACTCAAAGGCCTGATGCAGGTGCTCGTGGAACGCCCGGCGACATGTTCTTGGAATGAAGAGGGAGAAGAAACTGCCCGAAAGGCGGTCTCCCTGGTCGCAGAGCAGTTGCAAAGCCGCATCGTTGGCTTCGCGAATGTACCCGTTCTGCTCCATGATGATATAGGGGATCGGCCCGGATTGAAAAAAATCGAAATATTTTTTGTAGGCGCCGGAAAGGTCGCTGAAAAAATCGCCCTCCGTGACATCGAGCGTGCCGCTCGGGGCGTCGTGTGCCACGCGGGTGCACGACGATTTCCTTTTGTCCAAATCGGCCGTCCGATATTTCCTGTTCCCGGATAATGCCATGGAGCAAATCCTCCGCTGAGGCGCCGGCAGTACCTGTCCCCCGATACCCTCCTGCCGGGGATCCTTCGACCGTCAATTCGACTGCGACCTGAATGGTATGAAACTAATATAGTTATAGCGGCGGGAAAAAGAAAATATCCAAGAATAGAAAAGTCCTGCCGGGGAGGGTGCATTATAATTGTTTTGCTACGACTCCGCAACGCCTCCATAGGTAAAAAACAGGGGCAAAAAGCCTTTTGCCGTTTTCGCAGAGGCCCCGGGGGTCCCCGCCAACCGAGGCCCCTTATGAAGCACTCCCACCACGCGCGGGTGACCCGGCCCGGCCATCCATAAGAAGAATTTGATTTTTTTAAAGCCGCCTGAATAACAAATTGTGCTACCCTTGTAGTCTCGGAAGGGTAAAATAGAAGGTCGCTCCCCGGTCCGGTTCGGCTTCGGCATAGACCCGACTGCCATGCTTTTCGATGATGGTTTTGACGACGACCAGGCCGATTCCCGTCCCCTCGAACTGCCGGTGCGAGGTGAGGCGCTGGAAAACGGCAAAAAGCTTCTGGCCGTCCTTGGGGCCGAACCCGATGCCGTTATCCCTGACGAAATAGACGACTTCGTTCCCCTCGACCCTGCCGCCGACTTCAACCTCCGCCTGCGCCTTTGTTCCGGTAAATTTAACCGCGTTGCCGATGAGGTTTACCAGGACCTGGCGGATGAGCACCGGATCGCCGATGGCCGGCGGAAGCGGGTCCATCTCAAGACGCAGGGAAATTTCCCGGTCTTTAAGGAGCAGCGTCGCCTCGGCGAAAACCTCCCGCAGCATGGACGTCATGTCGATTTCGGTGTGTCCCGGTTGGAGCCGCGAGAGACGCGAAAGGTGCAGGAGTCCTTCGACGATGCTGATCATTTTCCGACCGCTCTCCTGGATGGTCTGGACGATCCAGGTTCCCTCTTTCCCGAGTTTCCGGCGGTACTCCTCCTCCTGGAGGAGATAGGTGAACGATTCGATGATTTGAAGGGGCGTCCGCAGGTCGTGCGACACGCTGAAGTTAAACGAATCGAGCTCACGTGCGCGCTCTTCGAGAGCGGCCTGCTGCCTCCTGCCGGTTACGTCGTGTACCATGAGCAGGATTCGCGGTTGCCCGCCGCCCTCCTGGTCCATCCGGCAGCCGCTGATGACGAGACTCTTGCCGCCTATCGCCGCGGAGGGGTATTCCAGGTCGAACCGGTCGAAACGGAGACGCTCGGCAATGACCCGGTTAAGGAGTTCCCGCAGGCCCGGGACGCTCCACCGGCCTTCCTGGATTTCGAAAAGCGACTTGCCTTCCGTCAGATCAGGCGAGGTCTGGAAAAAGGAGTAGAAGACGGGATTGGCATAGGCGATGATGAGGTTCTTGTCGAGGATGAGCAGCGGTTCGGCAAGGGTATAGATGATGCTCCATGCCAGGACACGGTCGTTTTCGGCGGCTGTCGCGCGTTCTCTGAACCCGGTGATATCGAAGAGAACCATGCCGCACACCGGTTCGGTCGAGGGCGATTTCGCCGGAACCTGCCTGCTCGCCAGGAAAACCGTGATCTCCCTGCCCGAGGCGAGATTTATTTCGGCGGTCTGGATCGATTGCGTTGCGAATACCTTCCTGAGGTGTTCATAGAGCGTCTGGCGTGACGAATCGGCGGTCAGGGTGAAGAGCAGGCGCTGCACCGGGGGCCGCTCCGCAGGCCCGAACAGCAGAAGGGCGGCTTCATTCGCCTCCCTGATGCATCCGTTACGCTCGATGAGAAGGTAGGGAACCGGCGCTCCCTCATAGAGGCCGAAATATCGTTCATACGCCTCGGCCAGGTCGGTGCCTGAAGCATTGGATAGTTCATCGATTGCCGGGACTCTCTTCCGGGAACTCTCCCTGCGCTTGCCATTCTTTTTTTTCGGGATTTTCTTTTCGCTGCGTCCGGCGTTCATGAGCCGCTCTTTTCTCCCTGATGACGATTGGGTTGACCTCCAATCTCCTGCGATGGGCTACGCCGATTCGGTTACATCCTCGATGGCAAGCAAGGTCGTTTCCGACCCTTCTATTTTCCGTGGAACCCTCCGGGCATTGATCATCAGTTTACGATGGCCTATACCGGGGAAATCATGGACGATCTCGAAGTCTTCGACCGCATGGCGATGCGGAAGGATCGTTTCGAGAAGATCGTGCAGCCGGGGGATGTCCCACTGCCGGTCGCCCAGTTCGAAAATGCCGGATCCTATGGTTTCTTTCAGGTTCAGATGAAAGGCGAGATGGAATGAATCGTTCGCCGTAACGACGCGAAGATTCTCGTCGAGCTCCACAAGCGACTCGCGCACCGTTGTAATGAAACTCTGGGCATAGGCGCGCGCATCTTCCACGACATGGAGTTTATCGGTGATCTCCTTGAGCTCATGGATGTCGATGAAGGTAATGACCACTCCATCAATCACGCCGTCGGCGGCTCTATAGGGGAGGATACGGGCAAGGTACCAATGGCCGTCCCTGGTCTCCAGTTCGCGTTCGATGAATCGGGCGGTCTTCAAGACGCGTACGGCATCGTTCACCAGGTCGTCGTATTTCAGGTTTGTCACGATATGGGAAATCGGCCGTCCGAGGTCGGTATCGATAAGGTTGACAAGGCGTGGAGTCTGGGAAGTGAACCGCAGGACGCGAAGCTCGCGGTCGAGGAATATCGTCGGCACGTCGATGCCGTCGAGGAAATTTTTCATGTCGGTATGGGCATGCGAAAGCTCCTCGAATTTGCTCTGCAGCTCGGCATTGACCGTCACCAGCTCCTCGTTGAGCGATTGCAGCTCCTCCTTCGAGGTTTCGAGCTCTTCGTTTGCGCTTTGCAACTCCTCGTTTGTCGACTGGTACTCCTCGTTCGAGGATTTCAGCTCCTCGTTGGCGCTTTCGAGTTCTTCGATGGTCGACTGGAGGTTCTCCCTGGTCTGGCCGAGCTCCTTTTCCAGGTCCGCCACACGGTCGTCGATGCTGGTCGCCTTCCTTCCCGGTTTCGCCTTCTCCTCGTGTAAGGGCACCGCACGGCGCGCCGTTTCGAAGATGACCATCAGGAGGCTTTCCATCGACTCCGGCGTATGCATCGGTTTTACTATAAGATCGATAATCGCGTCATCGCCGTTGGTTTTCACCCGGAGGTTCCGGCTTATGACCTCCAGCTTTCCGGCGGCCGCCTTCCGCAGCGCCGCCGGAAGCTGGAGGCGCAATCCTTCGCGTGCCATCTCGATGATATTGAGATTGGCCCGTCCGGGCGAAGGATCCAGGAAATTCCCGGTTCGCCCGTGAATGAAGAAAATCGAGCCCTTCTCGTTGACCACCACGCAGGGCGGGGCAAAATCGGCAAGAAGCTTCTTCTCGATAACCTCCTGTATCGCGGGTGCGGTGAGCCTCTTCGGCTCGGGTCTTTCGTCGAGGGGATTGATCCGGGTAAGCGGGAACTCCACCGGAGACGCGGCTACCGACTCCCTGCGGACGAAGACTTTCCATTTTTTATCGAGCGGAGAGAAGAGATACCCCATCGAGCCGATGGTCTCCGAAGAGCCGAGGGTCAGCACGCCGCCCGGCCGAAGGCTGTAATGGAACAGGGGAAGAAGTTTTTTCTGCAGGTCGGCGTCGAGATAGATGAGGAGGTTCCTGCAGCTTACCAGGTCGAGCCGGGTAAAGGGCGGGTCCTTGATCACGTCCTGTACCGCAAAGATGACCATTTCCCGCAGGTCCCGTCGTACCCGGTAGGCGTTGTTTTCAAGGATAAAGAATTTTTTCAGCCGTTCCTCGCCGATATCATCGGCAACGGAGAGAGGGTAGATGCCGGCCCGGGCGGATTCCACCGCCCCGGCATCGATGTCGGTGGCGAAGATCCGTACACTGAACTCTTTCTTGACCAGATCCATGTACTCCCGCATGATGATGGCCAGCGAATAGGCCTCTTCGCCGGTCGAGCACCCCGCAACCCACAGGCGAGCCTGGTAGCCGTCGCTTTTACCCTTGAAAAGCTCCGGGAAAATCTGTTCCTTGATCAGGTTGAACGATTCCGGGTCCCTGAAGAAACTGGTGACGCCGATCAGGATCTCCTGAAAGAGCCGCTCGACCTCGGCAGGTTTTTCATGGAGCAAGGCAAGGTAGTGCGCGATCGAGTCGAGCCGCAGCGCGGTAACCCGACGTTCGATCCGGCGGAAAAGCGTGTTGGATTTATAGCCGGAAAAATCGTGCCCCGTGACCGCGCGCAGGCGGGAAACGACCCTCCGGAGGTCGTCGGCCTGTCCGCTTTTGCCGGGGAGGGCGGGCGGCCTGCGGTCCGCAAAACGGCGGGCATGCTCGATAAGCTGCGCCGGCATCTGCTCCGGCGGAAGGATGAAGTCGGCGAGGCCCGTTTTTATGGCGCTCTCCGGCATGCTGTCGAATTTTGCGGATTCGGGCTTCTGTACCATGACCATCCCGAGGCGGCCCTTGATCTCACGGAGCCCGGCGGTTCCATCGGACCCCATGCCCGACAGCACAATGCCTACTGCGCACTCCTTCACATCATCGGCCATGGAGCGGAAAAAATGGTTGATCGGCATCCTGATGCCCTGCGATTTGACCTGCGAGGAAAGGAAGAGGCTCCGGGCTCTGACGCTCAGGTCCTTATCGGGAGGGATGACATACACCTCATCGATGATGATCCTCATGCCGTTTTCCGCGAGCGAGACGCGCATGGGCGTCAGTTTCTGGATCAGTTCCGGCATCATGGTGGCATGCTTGGGTTCCAGATGCGGGACCAGGACAAACGCCATCCCGGGTTTGGGCGGCAGGGCGGAGAAAAATTTTTCGAGCGCTTCGAGCCCGCCCGCCGAGGTGCCGATGCCGACAATGAGAAAATTCCGTGGAGCCGGAGAGCCGTTCGCCGCCCCGACCTTCGAATTTCCGGATTTGCGCAAACCGACGTTTTTTTTCGCCGGGGCATGCTTCTTCATGGGTGATTTCCTGCGATCGGCCATCAGGGCTCCTGGGTTCAACAAAAATAATAAAGATAGTTATTGCGAATGAGGAAGTAGCCGGCGACGGGTCGATGACGGCGGCAGGGGACTCTTTTTCCAATCCATGAACTCTTGCCGGGAGAATGAATAATATCGGTTTATTTAAACTATTTGACCCTGTCATGGCAAGGAACTATATTACCGGAGAGCGTCTTGCGCCATAATAATAATCCACACCTTTGGAAAGGGGAGCGTCCTATGTCGATAATGATGATAATTGCGGCGGGTGTCGTCGGCGTGGCTCTTGCAGGGGTCTCCATATGGATTTGGTATGCGTTTTTCCGGACACAGGTTCGAGCGGTCAGGAAATGCCGTGAATCGGTGCGGACCATAAAGCCCGGTCTGGTCTGGCTGGGAATTATTCCGGTTTTAGGCCATTTTTTCATGTTCTGGTCGCTATGGAAGATTGCGGAAACCCTGAGGAAAGAGTTCGAAATTCGAGGTCTTGCCGAATTCATGGCAAGTCGGGTTAATGTAACAAGGAATTTCGGTTATGCTTTTCTATCGACTCCATTTTTAATGTTGGTACCCAAATTATGGCACTTACCTGAAATTATTACCCTGATTTTTTTAATAGTCTACTGGACTAAAATAAGCGGATTATCAAGCATGCTGGATAAAAACGAGTTTCTGCCCGATCCGGTCGGAGCCAATGTTGCGGGTGTTCAGGATGGGAAATCGGCATAAATAACGGGGTGTGCCTTTTGTTTTCGAAAATTATTTCCCGTGTTTTTTCTACCAGGGGGAACCCGCGAGGCGAGGTTCCCCCACCAAATGTTCTATTATTTGACTTTTCTTTTAGATCGCCGCCCGATTATCCACCACCCGCCTCGCCTTGCCTTCCGAAACCGGCAGGGCGCCGGGCTCGTGGAGTTCCACCGCGGGGTGGAAGAGGATCTCGGTCTTCAGCAGGTTGCCGATGTTCCGCTTCACCGATTCGAGCGAGCGGAGGTCGCCGGTAAAGAGCTCGCCGCTCACCTCGGTTTTCACGATCATCCTGTCGA
The DNA here is from genome assembly GCA_964651515.1 of uncultured Fibrobacteraceae bacterium. GTDB lineage: Bacteria > Fibrobacterota > Chitinivibrionia > Chitinivibrionales > Chitinispirillaceae > BOG-1184. Next base: position 25,124 of record CAZYYB010000020.1, on the reverse strand, counting down.
GGGAGCCGTCCTTCTCGACGACGATCAGGTAGTTCGAGCCCGCTTCACGGATCTTCATGAGCACCCCCTCGATCTGCGAGGGGTACACGTTGACACCGTTGATGATGAGCATATCGTCGCTGCGCCCCTTGATGCGCGCGACACGGCGATGCGTCCGGCCGCAGGCGCACGGCTGTGGGATGATCGCGGACAGATCGCGCGTCCGGTAGCGCAGGAGCGGCGTTGCCTGACGCCGCAGCGTGGTAAAGACGAGCTCTCCCTCGATGCCGTCGGGAACCGGTTCCAGCGTGCGGGGGTCGATGACCTCGATGAGGTAGGCGTCCTCCCAGACATGCATGCCCGCCTTGCAGACGCACTCGAAGGCGACGCCCGGCCCGTTCATCTCGCTTAACCCATACGAGTTATAGGCATCGATGCCCAGGAGCGCCTCGATTTTAAGCCGCGTGTTTTCCGAGTAGGGCTCCGCGCCGAGAAACGCCCTTTTCAGGGCGAGGTCTCCCGGCCCGATCCCTTCGCCGTCGAGGGCCGAATAAAGGTGGAGCAGGTAGCTCGGGGTGGCGTGCACCACCGTGGTGGCGAAGTCCTTCATGAGCTTGATCTGGCGCCTGGTGTTGCCCGGCCCGGCCGGAATGACCATCATGCCCAGCTTCTCGGCGGCATAGTGGAGCGCCAGCCCGCCGGTGAAGAGGCCATAGGTCATCATGTTCTGGAACACGTCGTGTTTCGTGACGCCGGTAGCGGTAATGGAGCGGACCAGGAGGTCGGTCCATGTCGCGATATCCTGCGCCGTATGGTGGATGACCGTGGGCGAGCCGGTGGTGCCGCTTGACATATGTACCCGAACGACCTCCTCCTTCGGTACGGCCAGGAGCCCGGAGGGGTAGGAGGCGCGCAGGTCGTCCTTGACAGTAAAAGGAATGCGCCGCAGGTCGTCGATGCCGGAAAATGTTCCGGTCTCCCCCAAGCCGCATCCGGCAAGACGCTGCCGGTAGAACGGGGTCTTTAGAGCCTGGTCGACCGAAGCGCGGAGGCGGTGCAGTTGCAGGCAGGCAAGCTCATTTCTGTCAAGGGTCTCGATGTGCCGGTTGTGGAAGGGGATATTCATGACGGATTTATTCTCATATTTTTCCCCGGCTCGCGCCGAGGGAGAAAATGCTCTTGTTCTCTTCGATCTTTTTCGCCACCACGGTTTCGATGGCGGTCATCCAATACTCTTCACCGATGGGCAGCAGGGCGCTCAGCACCCCGAGAAGATAGGTGTTGAGGTACCGCGCATCGGGAAGTTCTTCGGCGTCTTTAAGATAGGGCAGCAGGCTGATCCCGTCTTTTTTCAGGAAATGGGCGAGACGGTTGCCCTCGTTGGCATGGAAGCAGACGAGGAAGTCGGCACCGCCCGGAACGATGAGCGGAGAGTAAACCGTATCCCCGAAAATAAGGTGCGACTCCACCGATCCGCCGCGCTGCGCCATGCCGTGCACCTCGGACTTTTTTACGCGTGCGCCGCTCAGCATCGCCGCGACCCCGAGCACCTCCGAGGCCTTCAGGACCCCTTGGCCGCCGGTGCCGCAGAAGAGAACGCTTATCGTTGGTGAGTTCATTCGGCACCGACCTTTGAGAGCGCTCCCGGCGGGCAGACTTCGGCGCAGAGGTTGCATCCCATGCAGGTATCGCGGTCGATGGCGACATAGCCGCCGGCCGTGCCGGTGATTGCCGGGCAGTCGACCGAAAGACAGATGCCGCAGGTCTTGCATTTATCCTTGTCGTATGCCGGAGCCGGACGCGAATCGCGGTCGATGAGTCGGCAGGGCGCCCTCGCAACGATCACCGACAGCGCATCTTCGGTGAGCCGATTTTTGATGAGCGGTTCAAGCGCCTTCAGATCGTAGGCCGAGACGACATCGACGTGATCCACGCCGCAGGCTTTGACGACCTCTTCGATGATGAGCTTTTTTGTCGGCTGCCCGGTAATGGTGGCGCCGGTGGCGGGGTGGTTCTGTCCGCCGGTCATGGCGGTCGTGCTGTTGTCGAGAATGATGATGAGCCCCTTCGCCCGGTTGTAGACCGCATTGATGAGGCCGGTGATGCCCGAATGGACGAACGTCGAATCGCCGATGACCCCCGCGATTTTTCGACCCGGCAGCGCACGCCGCAACCCCTCCTGGAAGGTGATCGAGGCGCCCATGCAGATGCAGGTGTGGAGGGCGGACAGGGGCGGGGCGCTCCCGAGCGTATAGCAGCCGATGTCCCCGGCCACGATCGCCTTCGATTTACGCAGCATGGTGAAGACGAAGCGGTGCGGGCAGCCGCGGCAGAGCACCGGCCGTCGCGCTGTCGGGGGCTCTTCCACCTTCGCCATGCCTTCGACGATCGGCTCCATGAGTTCGGGCCGGAGTTCGCCGACCCGGAAACTCGGGTGCTTTCCCCGGAAGGTGATGCCGAGCATTGTACAGTGATCTTCGATGATCGGATCGAGCTCTTCCATGACGACGACCTCGGACACGCTCTTTGCGAAGGCCGCTATTTTTTCGTCGCAGAAGGGGTAGCTGAACCCGAGCTTAAGAATAGGAGCGTCCGGGAACTGCTGCCTGAGGTAGTAGTAGGAGACCCCCGTGGTGATGAATCCGGTGGAACCCGTTCCCGGCTCTATGCGATTGAGGGGAGTACTTTCGGCGAATTTCGCGAGCGCCGCCTGTCGCTCCTCGACCCTGGCGTGGGCACGATAGGCGTTTCGGGGCACCATGACATACTTCTGCGCATCGATCCTGAACTCGAAAGGTTTATGCTCGATCCGTTCCCCGCACAGCACGTCCTCCTTGGAGTGCGCGACCCTGGTGGTCATGCGCAGCAGGACCGGAGTGTCGAACTTCTCACTGATGGAGAAAGCCTCCCGGATATAGGCGTAGGCCTCCGACGGCCCGGCGGGTTCGAGCATCGGCAGTTTGCCGAACATGCTTACCCAGCGGGAGTCCTGTTCGTTCTGCGAGGAGTGGAGACCGGGGTCGTCGCATACCACCACGACAAATCCGGCCAGGACACCGGCGTAGGAGGAGGTCATAAGCGGATCCATGGCCACGTTGAGGCCGACATGCTTCGAGGCATAGAGGCTGCGGACCCCGCCGATTGAGGCGGCGTAGGCCACCTCGAAGGCGACCTTCTCGTTGACCGACCACTGGGTATCGACCTCTTTGTACTGCGAGAGCGTTTCAAGGATTTCGGTGGACGGTGTGCCGGGATAGGCGCAGGCCACCTTGACACCGGCTTCAAACGCACCGCGGGCGAGCGCTTCGTCGCCGGACATGAGCCGGCGTGAGTGGTTAGTATTCATTATTCAACAAAATTACACGATTTCAGGCCCCACTTTCCATGGAAAGAAAGAAAGGGGGTTTTGCCCGGTTCCACGGGAAGTACACCCGCCCGGCTCCTCGGGATAAATAGCTCGGTCCTCACTAAGCGGATTATTCGCAGACGCAAGCGGGGGCTCCTTTTCCCCGTTATACCGTTGTGCCCATGTACCGCAGGGACGATTTTCCCTTAGTTTGTATCTTTAATTATTTCAGTAAGATACAGATTGCTCTTTGTGTTGAAGCGAATAATGTCCCTGAACTGCAAATCCGACTTGTTTTTGTAACATACTGAAAAATATATAAATAAAACAATAACCCGCAATGCCGGAAACCAATTCTGAAACAAAGGCCGCAGCCGCATCGGCGGCCAAGGCCACGACTGCGTCGTCAACAGAAACGTTCACACCGGTCGACATGGATGCCCAGGCACGGCAGGCGTTGCAGACGGTATACTTCTATTTTGACAAATACGATCTCAGGACCGATGCCATCGCGGCGCTCGGTGGTGTGGCAAAATTCCTCCAGGACCACCCGTCATTCCGGGTGCTTGCCGAGGGGAATTGCGACGAGCGTGGTTCCGAGCAGTATAACATGGGTCTGGGAGAGCGGCGCGCCAAGGCGGTTAAGAAATACCTGACCTCCTATGGTATCGGATCGGATCGAGACCACCTCCTATGGCAAAGAACGGCCGGCAAGAACCGGCTGCGGCGGCGACGATGCCTGCAACCAGGCGAACCGGCGCGTCGAGTGGAAGGTCCTGTCGAAATAATGCCTGCCGGTTCGGCGCGCAGGAGATTATTCCGGGTCGAAATTACCGGGAGATAATGATGGAGTCGGGAAGGTCCGGCGGAGAAAAAATCCTCATCATGGACGACGATGCGGAGATTCGCACCTATTCGTCAAGGGTACTCGGACGGTGTGGCTTCATCGTCGTTGAAGCCACCGACGGCGATGAAGCGCTCGCCACCATAAAGGAAATGTTGCGGGCCGGTGATCCCTGTGCGGGCGCAATTTTCGATCTTTTCATTCCCGGCCGCAGGAACGGTGCGGAGGTTATCCTTGCATTGCGGCTTTTCGATCCGTGGCTTCCCGTCATTGCATCGAGCGGATATGCCTTGCACCCGATCATGGTTAATCCGCATGAATTCGGGTTCAATGATCGGCTGATTAAGCCGTATGAGGCCGGGG